>JAJRSY010000001.1 GCA_024278565.1 Bacteroidota bacterium | reverse complement strand
GTAACATTCGGAAACATTATGGTGCCAATGCCAAGTGCCTTCCGTAATTTTGACCATACCCAAAAATACGGTTTTCGTGCTGCGCACGAAGGCAATTCAGCCCTGCGCCAAGAGCGCAGGGTGTTCTTGCCAATCTTATAACTACTGTAAAAACGTGGTTAAAAGAATTTAGTAAAACACTTCCCGAAGAATATACCGAATTTGGTTCGCCAAATTGGACAGAAAAAACCGAACTTAAGGTTATTCGCTTAGCGAACAATGCTATTGCGCTAGAAAGAACACACACTAAAACCCTAAATCAAAAAAGGACCCTAAAAAAGAATCCTTTTAAAAATCAGTACAATTCTTTATGCTTACTTCTTATTCCTTTCCTTAAAATCACGGTGCTCGGTTCTCTCAAGTTCTTCGACCGATAAGGTTTTGAAGAAATCGAATGTTTTCTTCATGCCTTCCTCACGGCCTACCTTAGGCTCCCAACCCAATATTTCCTTGGCTTTAGAGATATCTGGTTGGCGTTGCATGGGGTCATCTTGCGGCAAATCTTTGTAAATCACTTTTTGATCGGTGCCCGTAAGTTTTATGATTTCCTCGGCAAAATCACTAATGGTAATCTCATGCGGATTGCCAATATTGACCGGCAAACTATAATCACTCATCAACAACCTGTAAATACCATCAATTTCATCATCTACATAACAGAAAGAACGTGTTTGTGAGCCATCACCGAAAACGGTCAGATCCTCGCCCCTTAAGGCCTGCCCCATAAAGGCAGGGATTACTCTTCCGTCATTGAGTCGCATTCTTGGGCCATAGGTGTTAAAAATTCGAACGATACGCGTCTCTACACCGTGAAAACGATGGTACGCCATGGTAATGGACTCTTGAAAGCGTTTGGCTTCGTCATATACGCCCCTAGGGCCAATGGCGTTCACATTGCCATAGTACTCCTCAGTCTGCGGATGCACCAATGGATCACCGTATATCTCAGATGTGGAAGCGATAAGTATTCGAGCACCTTTCTCTTTGGCCAACCCCAAAAGGTTATGTGTGCCCAAAGCGCCTACTTTCAACGTTTGAATAGGGATTTTCAAATAATCTATCGGACTTGCAGGTGAAGCGAAATGCAGGATATAATCAAGCTTACCCGGCACATGAACAAACTTCGTCACGTCATGGTGGTAGTATTCGAACTGCTCTAACTTGAACAAATGTTCGATGTTTTTTAGGTCACCTGTTATTAGGTTGTCCATTGCTATTACGTGAAACCCTTCTTTGATAAAACGGTCACACAAATGGGATCCCAAAAACCCCGCTGCTCCTGTAATTAGTACTTTTTCCATTTTGAAATTTAATTTTTAATGTATCGATGGATCTTAGTATAGGGTACAACCTCAATACCCTTGCTCCTATTTTGATATTCTTCCCCTGCATACACCACATAGCCAGCATTGGTATTGGATAAACCGTTCCAATAGATAAGTCCTTTAAAATAATCTTTAGTAATGGTTTGCCCTATTTTTATTTCCACTGGCGTTAGGGTCGGCCCATTGTCCAAAATAAGGTCCAATTCATTTCCTGCGTTATTCCGCCAAAAATATAAATTATCGGTCTTTCCGCTATTATACCTGTTCTTCAGTAGTTCGATCACAACAAGGTTCTCGAAAAGACTTCCCTTAAGCGGGTGCAGATCCAACTGTTCCGGGTTTTGTATTCCGAGTAATGCCGCCGCCAGGCCCACATCATAAAAATACAGTTTTGGCATTTTCACTATACGCTTATTGAAATTCCTGTGATGTGGTTTTAAACGGTACACAATAAAACTTGCCTCTAAAAGTCCGATCCAAGATTCTATGGTCTTGTTGTCGACACCAACCTCAACGGCCAAGGAATTTTTATTGAGCAATTGTCCTATCCTTGAAGCGCATAAACGTAAAAAACGCTCAAAAACCACCAGATTTTCAATGCCTTTCAGTTGTCTTACATCTCTTTCTACATAGGTCCTAATATAATTGGAAAACCATTTTTTAATTTCAAAGGGCCGGTCATAAAGTGGTGGGTAAAAACCTTTGTACAATATTTCATTCAGTGTTTTGGGCATACTGCCCTCCAGTTCACCAACAGTAAAGGGAAGTAGGTTTATGTAGGCCACCCTGCCCGCCAAACTTTGGGTGATGTTTTGTTGAAGTAAAAAATTGTTCGACCCTGTTAGGATAAATTGCGAGGTTTCAGTATTCTCATCCAGAATCTGTTGCAAATAAGAAAATATTTGAGGCACTCTCTGAATTTCATCAAGTATGGCTCCCCCTGAATATTGTCTTAAAAACCCTTTTGGATCCTCTAATGCAAATGCCCTTATATCAGGGTTTTCAAGACTCACATAAGGCTTATCATAAAAAACCTGTCGGACCAAAGTTGTTTTTCCCGATTGCCTTGGGCCTACTATTGCAATAGCCTTATATTGCTTGGCCAACTTTTTGAGCTCTGTTGCGGCCTCTCTATTGATCATATCACAAATATATGTACAATTTAGGAATTAAATTCCTAAATTGTACAGAAAAATTGTTGGGGAACCCTTCCCAAACGTACCCAAAAAAACCGAACGCTCTCGTAATGGGCACTTTTTTCATTCAATTAATCGGTCTCGGGTTCTTGATCTATCTTTTCTTCGTTTTTCCCCATTTCATTTTTACCATCCACCTTGGCCTTTAATTTATCAACCCTTCTTTTGAGCAAGATCTTCTGTTTGAGGGTTGCAAAATTATAGTTGTACCTGAAGAAAATATAGGCCAATAAAATAACGACGGAAACAAGCATAACTACCATACCCAGATTTTTGGCCGTGCTACCAAGTACAATGAACAACATTACAAAGAGCAAATTAAAACAGCCAATAAGAAAACTTGCCTGCCTGTGGCTCAGCCCCCAATAATCAATCAGTACATGGTGCGTATGGTTACGGTCTGGTGAAAAAGGCGCTTTTTTGTTGGCAATACGAATGGCAAATACCCGAGCGGTGTCAAATAGGGGAACGATCAATATGCTAATGGCAATCAAGGGGGCGTTTTCCAGCAAAAACGGCAGCTCAGAATACACTTGGGGTTTCAATGCCAAAAACTTAATAGTCAATATACTTATAATAAACCCCACGATCAAGGAGCCCGTATCACCCATGAATATTTTTTTGTCGGAAGAAAGGTTAAACCCTAAAAATGCCATCAAACTGGCATTTACAGTAATGCTCAAAAGAGCGAAAAAATACTCCCCGCTCAAATAAAAGATAGTTGTATAGATCACCATGATCACCATGCCGACCACTGATGCCAAACCATCTATGCCATCGATCAGATTGTACGAATTGATAATGGTGATCATCATAAAACCGGCGATTATCAAGTATAGGTAATACGGTATTTCATTAATGTTCAAAAAACCGTTTAATGAATGTATCGTAAAACTGGGGTTGGCCAAGATAAAGGCTATTGCGAACGCCTGTGCTATGAGCTTTGCACCTGGAGAGATAACCACTAGGTCGTCCTTTAATCCAACAATAAATAAAATTGTGAGCCCTGGAATGATGTATATGGCCTCGTCAAAACTAGGCCAGCCTTTTATAAAGAAAAGTGCGAATATCAAGGTGTAGAAAAAAGAAACCCCCCCAAGGGTAGGAGTTTTGCTCTTATGTGAACTTCGTTGATCGGGATCGTCCATCAAGCGTTTGTGCTCGACCACCTTGATTATTTTGGGTATGGTCAAATAGGTCAAGAGAAAAGACCCGATAAAAATAGATACAGCCGTCTCTAAAAAATTCATGGTAGCTTGTTAACACGATAAAAGTAGAAAAACTTTACCCATTTTAGTCGAAATCTCTTAAAAACCTCAACATCTTTAGAGCCAGTGCCTTTCTGTCAAAATCTTTAAGAATCGCCAGATAGTTGACTTCGGTAATTTTATCAGCTTCTAAAAGCTGATTCAGCTTCTTACCAAAATCTTGCTGGTTTTCGGGTTCAAACGCTATTCCCACACCATATTCTTGTACCAATTTCTTGGCTTCCCCCTCCACGCCCAATAAAATGGGTTTGTGCATACCTGCCAGTTCAAAGATCTTTGAAGGCAGAACCGATTTAAAGGTATCTGATCTTTTGAGGTTGACCAAGCCAACATCTAAAATCGAAATATATTCTTTGACTTGTTTTTTTTCGACAGAGGGAAGCATAGTAACATTTTTCAAATCAAGGTTTTCCTTTTGTTTTAAAAGGTTTTTTCTCTCGGCACCAGCTCCCAAAAAAATAAAATGAATACTCTTGTTTTCTAATTGTCTGGCGCAATCCAATATAAAATCCAATTTATGCGCCATTCCGTGGGTACCAATATAGCCTACAATAAACTTGTCTTCCAGCCCAAGTTCTTTCAATAGAGCCTGGTTTTTTGGGACGGGGGAGAACAAATCGGTATTGATGCCGTTTTTAACCACTTCAATTTTGCCCGCTTCAATACCACGGTCATTTACCAACTGCTCTTTAAAAGAATCGGTTACGGTAATGATCTTCCAAGCGCTTTTATACATTCTCAACTCTAAATATTCAAAAAATCGAATAATAGGGTTTGAGCCCATCGCCCCAACGGCCTTCACCGATTCAGGCCAGAGATCACGAACTTCCATCACCCATCGCTTACGTTTCCAAAAGGCGAGCCATCGCCCTGAAACAGCCGTAAAAAATTGGGGAGAAGTTGCTACGATCAAATCGGTCTTAATGAACAGTCCCGCCCAAAACGACATCACCATAAAACTCAAAAAATCGATGATCCTTTTTAAAAAACCCTTGTTCGCTGAAATATAGGTCCAAACTCGAATGACTTTGATGCCATCGACCATTTCGGTTTGGTACAGTTTGTTTTTATAACCTTTAAAGACCTTGCCCTCGGGAAAATTGGGCGCGCAGGTAATCACCGTCACCTCAACTCCTTCCTTTACCCATTCTTTGCAATGATCATAGGTTCTTGTAGCCGGAGCATTGAACTCGGGTGGAAAATTATCGGTCAAGAAAAGCAGTTTCATCGGTCGGTTATTAATTGTCGTTCGAATTGGGCAGCACAATTTGGGTGTGCAGTGATTTTTGAAAAGATACCACAATTTTTTGGGCTTTTTTGGTCTTGTTGAATCCCATAGCATATTGATAATACTGTAAATCGATTTTTGAAACACCTTCCCCAAAAATGATATTTATGCCCAAATAGTTAAGTTTTACTTGGCTTTGCCCCAGTTCAATGTTTTTTAAATCTGGATGAAAATGAAAGTAAGCGATTTGCTTTTCGCCAACCTCTTTATCTAAAGAATCACTTATCTCAATACTGGAAGCATTCATCAAAAACTTCCGACTGTGCAAAATGCCCAAGCCCCTGTACCCATCATGAGTAGCTTCAATTTGGTTTTCAGACGCTTCTAAATAGGTGATTTTTGCACGTTTGGCGACCCTGAATCCGCCCCAAACCTGTGTTTGCTCATGATTGCCGATTTTAACCGTGTTGTGCGCAGCTGTTTCCCGTTCTTGTTGTCGCAAAGCGTTCTTTTCATAGGTTGAAGTGCCCGTATCTACCACACCCGGACTCCACTCTACATATAATTCAAAACCAAAGGTGTCTGAATGTGCATGGCCCGGTTGATAGTCTGGCCCCACCTTGCCCATATCTATAAAAAGTTCATAGTTGTCTTGTGAATACATTCGATAACCACAATCGGAAAGCTTCCCTTTTGGCCATTGCAAGCCTATAGATTTAGCATAATCAAACAATTGCCGTGAATTTGGAGCAATGCCATAAGCGCTATCGTTGACCATGGGAATAGTGCCATTAGAAAAGGTAACCTCCTGCAACCAAGACAGCATTTTAACTGACTTTTCTATTAAAAAGGGAAGTGCCTCATCTTTCCAAGAGTTTAACTGTACTAGCTGAATACAGTCTAGTAAACGGTGTAGCATGATTTGATGGTACATGGGCGAAAGTTCAAAGTGGGCACCGTCGCTTAGGATTTGTTCGGTCAGTTCATTCTTTAAAATATGTCTTGCCTTGGTGTATAACCGTTCATCTTTAAAATAATAGGCGCCAAAAAACAAGGAAAATCCATTCTCCAATACATGGTTTCCCATTAAATGGTATTCCACGTTATTGTACAAGGTTTCGTAGTGACCTGACAAAACCTCATTTATTAGGAGGTTTGCTATAGTATTCCTTGAAAGGAATTTCACCCAATTGATGCCCCGCAATGAAATGGGGTACGGTTCTTTACCATCTTTAAGAACGGCATTTTTCTCTATGTAATTTAAAATAAGGGCCAAACCTTCCTCAGCGCTTATATGCTCTTGATTCAGAAAATCAAAATAATTGAGGTTGTACGTCCATAGTTTACCATATTCAGCGTAATTCCAGTTAATATCATCGCCGAATTCATGGGAAAGATTGAGAAAAACAAAGTTGTTGTTCTTTTTATAACTATCGGTATATAAAAAGGGGTCATTCCATATCAGCGGATGAATTTCTTTCTTTAACCTCTTTTTATACTCTTTTTTAAAGAGCCGATTTCTGATAAGGTAGTACAAACGATAGTAGATCTGCTTAAATCGAAGGTGTCTAATAGTGTGTATTAGCAATATTAGTTTACTTGGATCCATTTGCCCTCTTTTAGCGATTCAATGGCTGCAAACGAAGCTTTGGTGGTATTCACAATCTCGTCAAATGGAATGATGGGCCCTCCTCCTTGACGTTGTTGTTGAATCAGCTCTTGAAATTGGTTGAAATGGCCCTTATCTTGTTTTGAGGAGGCGTTGCCACCGCCTTTGAAGCCATAAGCCTTAAGCTTTCGCCAATTGTCCATCACCAAGGTGCGTTCTTGAGAATAGACCTCAACACGCTCTTTGGAATACGCCTTGCTGCCATTCGCAAAATAGTTGATCACCGCATTGGATCCATTTTCATACTGCAACAAGATACTGGCATTGTCGGTATTCTCTTCAGGACTGGTTCCCATAGCGTTCATACAGACCGCTTTTACCTTACTTCCCGTAAAATACGTACATAGGTCTATATAATGACAGGCCTCTCCTATGATACGACCGCCGCCGACTTCCATATCATGTACCCAAACATCTGCGGGAATAAAGCCCGCATTCATTGTGGCCACTATATTTATCGGGCTGCTATCATTGCCCAAAAGTTTCCTCATTTTTTTTGCCAAAGGAGCGAAACGCCTATTAAAACCAACGCTTACACTGACATTTTGATTGTTGTATTCGGCGATAATCTTGTCTAGTTCAACATCAGTCAACGCTAGGGGTTTTTCTACAAAGACACTTTTACCGGCTTTCAAGCTCTCCAAAACCATTGGGGCGTGCATATGATGTTGGGTGGTTATTAAAACCAAATCAACATCAACATCGGCCAAAATCTCTTTATAGTTTGAGGTGGAATTGCCAATGGCGTGGCGCTTGGCCATTATCGTTGAGGATAGGCCTCCAGAACTCGCAATATATTTTATATCGGCATTTAGCTTTTTAAGGTTGGGGAGTATGGTAGAACTGGTAAAATTGCCGGCCCCGATAATACCCAACACCCCTTTTTTTCCTTCAAAAGATTTATTGGCAATGTTTACCGTGCTTACTGGTTCTTCGGTACTATCATATTCAAGAATGGAGGCGATGGACTTGGAGTTTCCCATATCGCCATAGATCTTTTGGTATTCCTTTAGGGGAATACGCTCTGTAATCAAAGGTTTTACATCTAAAGTTCTCTTGGAAATGGCATTCAATACGGCCTCAAAGTTTCGTTTCTCCGTCCAACGTACATAACCGATCGGGTAATCGTTTCCTTTTTGTTCATATTCTTCATCGTACCTTCCCGGCCCATAGGAACAGGATACTTGAAAAGAAATTTCCTTTTCATAGAAATCGGCTCTGCTAATGTTCAAGCCGATTACTCCCACCAAAATCACTCTGCCGCGTTTTCTGCACATCTGCGCCGATTGGGCGATTATCTCGTCACTCTTATTCGATGCCGTAATAATTACGCCATCTGCCCCTACGCCGTTTGTATAGGATTCCACAAACTTTACCTGATCGGTGCCTTCCGCTGGGTTGATGCCTACAATGCCTTTTTCATTGGCGATACGTACTTTCTCTGCGTCAAAATCAAAACCGATTACATTACAGCCATTGGCCAATAACAATTCTGCGGTAACTAGGCCAATAAGTCCGAGGCCGACAACAACCATCGTCTCACCAAACGTAGGGTTTAATAGACGTATGCCTTGTAGCCCTATAGATCCTATGACGGTAAAAGCCGCTTCTTCATCAGTAACATTATCGGGTATTTTAGCCACTAAGTTCTTAGGAAGGTTTACATATTCAGCATGATTACCGTTGGAAGCCACACGGTCACCGACTTGAAATTCGGTAACACCTCGGCCAACACCAACCACTTCGCCTACATTACAATACCCCAGGGGCAAAGGTTGGTTGAGCTTGTTGAAAACGGCATCCATAGTTGGCTTTAGCCCATCGGTCTTTACCTTGTTCAACACCATTTTCACCTTGTCGGGCTGTTGGCGGGCCTTTGATATAAAGTTGGCCTTGCCGAACTCCACCAACATTCTTTCTGTGCCCAGAGAAACGAGGGTTCTTCTGGTCTTGATAAGTACGTGGCCCGATTTTACCATGGGTACGGGTACTTCTTCTAAATGGTTTCCCCGTTTTTAAGGTCTTGTATAATTTGCTTCATTTCCCATGCTGTTTCGGTCAAAATTACGAATAAAAAATTTCTTGAAACATGTCTGTTTTGATTCGGATTTTTGCGATGTCTGATTGCTATAACCCAAGGTTTTCAAGTGCATGAGACCTGCTTTCTACAGATAGAATCCGAATTGATAAATTTTTACGAAATTTAGATGCTCATTTATAAGAATTCCTATTCTTTATACCATAATATATGAAACGTAGAAATTTCCTTGCAAATACCGATTCAATAGCGGCTTTGCCCTTTGTACCAATAATAGCAACAGCTAAATCGATTTCTCCTGAAGAATTGTTGAAAAAACACCTGCCCGTGAATTTCACGAGAGATGGCTTAGATTTACAACCATCGCTATACACCGCCCTACTAGAGCAACTCGTCAAGGAAAATGATTTTGAGCCCGATTCATACGGACTTGGAGGTTTCATTCACCAATTTGAAGAGAAGGTCGCAAAATCGTTAGGCAAAGATAAGGCTGTTTTTATGCCTACGGGCACCTTGGCCAATCATATCGCCCTACGTAGCCATTGTGCCATTAACAAAAGAGCTATTGTTCAATACGATTCGCATATCAATAGGGATTCAGGAGATTGTGCCACCACTTTAAGTGGTATTAATATGATTACTTTAAGAAAGGATCCCGTGGGGTTCGATGCTGATGAACTCATCGCTATTTTAAACGATACTAACCAAGGAAAAGTAAAAACACCCATTGGTGTGCTGTCATTGGAAACCCCTTTGAGACGGAATCATTTGCAGCGTATACCTTTTGAAAATATCGAAAAAATTGTTGCAATCGCCCGTGAAAATCAGATACCAACACATTTAGATGGTGCCCGTTTATATATTGACGCTGCCTTTTCAGGAAAAAACATAACCGACTATACATCGCTTTTTGATACGGTGTACCTCAGTTTGTACAAATCGTTCAATACCATCTCGGGCGCTATGTTGGCAGGAGATAAAACCCTTATAAACGGACTCCACAATGAGCGCAGAATGTTCGGGGGAGGCATACCCTCATCATGGCCACATATTTTGATTGCCAATTACTTTTTTGACAACTATAAGCAACGGTATCAAAAAGCCATAAGCCAATTTGATGCTTTTAAAACTCTTTTGGATAAAAGTGGGAAGTATCAGATCAAGGCCTTGAAAAACGGAAGTAACGTTTTTAAAATGACTTTATCAGCTGGTGTTGATCCAATAGCGGTCATCGAAAAAGTAACCAAACACGGCATACAATTCCCACAATGGAATAAAACAGACCGTTGCTTTTATATAAAAATGAACGATTCTTTAGTGTATAATGGTGTTGAAAAGACTGTAGCCGCTTTTCTTTAAGGGGTGTGCAAGGGTAGGTTGAATGAACTACCTTGAGGCTGAACCTCAAGGTGTCAAGCGGAAAAAATCTATTTTTTAATTTTATGAAAATCTGATTGATGCCAATAACTAAAGATGAGTTCATTTAAACAGATCTGAATGCGAGCCGACCCTAACTAAATTTATCCGTTTGAAATTTCACTTTTAAATGACGTATCTTTGTATTATTCTTTATTTTTAAAGGGTTTTCTTAATCTTTAAGTTATGAATGTAGGAAATAGAATATCTGCTTTACGCAAGGAAAAAGGATTTTCCAGAGATGATATCGGTAAAATAGTAGGGACTTCAGGGGCAGTAATTGGCAGATATGAAAGGGAAGAGATAACCCCCTCTATTGAAGTGGCTGCTAAAATAGCCAATGCTTTAGATGTATCTCTTGATTATTTGACTGGTGGAACTTCTACTGTTGTCAAAGATAAAAAAATGCTTTATCGCTTAGAGCTTTTACAAAAGGTAAGTAAAAAAGAAAGAGACACTATTCTTCACGTAATCGACTCTCTTTTGCAAACAGCCCAATTGGCTACTGCCCAACAAAAATTAATGTGATTATGAACTTGCAATATATTTCTGATAGCTCAGGCAAAACCACAGGCGTATTCATTCCGATTTCTGAATGGAACGAACTAAAAAGCAAATACAAGGGAATTGCACAGGAACAAGGGGATATTCCTGCTTGGCAAATGGATGAAGTAAGAAAACGTATGGTTGACTACAAAAACAATCCCGAACAGGCGTTGGACTTTGATACGGCTATGAACGATATTGAAAAGGATTTATAAATCATTGTCTTGTCCTAAAATAAGTTTACCTGTTTTACGACATTGTTAGTGGAAAACCAGAAACATCTATTGAACTCGTTTGCATTTTTTTAATTGGCTAAAAAATTGCCCTTTTGCACCCTGTTTTCGTCTTTTTTTCCTTCCGTAGCCTTGCTATGCAACTCAAAAATGCCTTCAACATGGCACAAAAGTGCTAATTTTCGCTTCAATCCAAAAAGTGTAAACGAGTTCATTTTAAAAATTTGATAATATCCCTGCCGCCGTACAGCACACTTATTATTCTAATGTGGTTTTTAAAGACACGATAGAATATTATATGTGATTCATACGGAAAACTAAACAATCCTTTTTTGATTTCATTTCTGTCCTTGCCTATTTCAGGTTTTTTAACAAGCAATTCAAAATAAGATTTCAGACCCAACAGGTACTTTATGGCTTGGTGCTGGCCAAATTCTGTCTTCGTAAATAAATAGATCCCATCAATATCATCTTGTGTTTTTAGAGACAGTATATAATGGCGCATCAACCTTTTTTCTTCGATTCAATAATCTCCTCCATGGTCATTGTACTATCGGGGCTGTTCCACCCTAGTTCAATTTCCTTTCTGAGATCCTGAATAACCTTTTCCCTATAAATACCATGAAGCCTTAATGCATCTCTGATTACCTCGCTATTATTTTGGTATTCTCCTGAAGCAACTTGCTTTAAGATATACACTTCTTGTTTTTTTGTAAAACTTATATTCATAGGGCAAATATAAGCGCAATGTCTATATTTAGCAAATATAGACTGGCTTAGAAATGACTATTTCTTGAAAGAACAAAGCGATCTGTGACATTCTGACCCGAATTCAAAAGCTTGCTTCGTCTCGGTGCCGCGATCATTATTCATAACAGACGAGTGCAATACTCGTGATAAAACAAGGGTAGTACGGCGATATTGAATATTACAACTAAGAAAAGCTTGCTTCATCGCTTTGCTTTCTCGTCAAATCAAACTATATATTTAGCTTCTTGCTATAAATGAATAAAACACTATTGAAGCGGAGCAACTAGGCATTAGAAAAAATCATCTATTAGCTTTGCTTGATTTTTTTTTCTTTTTTCCAATTTCCCTTTCTAAATAGTCCAAGGTACTTCTCATCATTTCCTGATTCTTTTTCAGTACTTCAATGGAAAGAATAGGTTCATTCGGAAATTCTTTTTTCAAACCCAGAGATAAACTATCCATTTCAGCTTGGTACTTATTGGTCAATTCATCTAAATATTCTGGGGCGCTTATCTCCTCTAATGCCACGATCAAGGCCTGCATAAAAACCGTGTCTTGGGTAGATTTCCAATAATGACGGAATTCTTTTAGCAATACTCCAGAATTGTTGTCAAACGCAACAGGTTCGACCATTGAGGTTATGGGGTTATAATAGAACCGAAGATTATGGGGGGTCAGACCGTGTGACCCACCAAATAAATTGGCCAATGCGGTGAATTTAGCCAAAACCCCAACATCAAAGACTTTCGATATGGGCAATTGCCCTTTCTTATACTTGTTCAATAGGTTCTTGGCCAGAATAAATTGTTTTTTTAGATCTTCATCTTTATAGATGCTTTCTAAGGAATATGCCGTAATTGTCATCTCATTGTTCTTGCTGTATCTCAGGTTGTACTTTCCAACTATAGAGGTGCCTGTTACCTTGCCCAATTCGTGCGTTCTTGCACTTTCCCTCCACATAACATCTTCAATTAGTTTTAAAATCACTCCCGTTTTACGCTGGTTACTTTCGATCAATCGCTTGTCAAATGTCTCTTCAATGGCATAAATACCCACCTCTTTGGTCAACACTTTATCGCTCTTTTTCAAGTTGATGTGCAGAAAGCCTTCCAAAAACCCGTACCGTAGCCCCATGATTCCCTCATCTTTGATGGCCTTATGGTAAAGCCACTCGTTCAAATAGCCTCTGGTACCCGGGTGGTGCACCGAAAACTTGCGCATGCCCATTAGTGTCCGGTCTTCTTTCAGTTTGATCCTAAAGCTCCATTTATCACCTTCTAAATGATCGGTCCAATCCCCTTTTAGGCGTACATCTGCCCTATACGCTTCACCGCCGTAGTTTATTACGACCGGTACAATATCATTCTCCTCGGTCTGTAAAACGCCAATGGTCAAGGCCTGATCTCGCTTATTCTTGATTTTATTGAATCGCTTCTCCTTAAACTGAATTTGCAAGGACTCGAAATCGGTCTTTTGAACGATGGATGGAATTTCTACCCCCTTCTTTTCTGCTTCCTTGGAAGATGCCAATAATAGCAGCACGATCATCACACAGGGAAGCATCCAAAGTAAAAAGCGAGTGTTTGATTTTTTGAGCTGCACGGTCTCTGTTTAATGTCGTTCGATAAAACTAAAATCAATATGGCCCAGCTTCGACAGGGTTTCTTTTAATTTTATCAGATCTTCTAAACTATTGAACTGTACGTTGAGGGAAAGCTCTGATACATTGTTCGACTCGTCTATTCGCTTTAGATCGACCTTAGAACAATACGCTTTGAGGGTCTCTATGACCAAGGTCTCGTCTACGGGCTTGTCAGTGCCCGAGATGGTCAAGACCAAGTTCTGCTGGGCATTATTGTTTCTGTTCATTCTACTGGTCAATATGATAAACAACAAAACAAAGGCGACACCCACCAGAACGATCACTTTTTGATCGGCACCAAAGCCCAAGCCGATAGAAATAGCAATAAAAAAATACGCCAACTCTTCGGGTTCTTTGACGGCTGTTCGAAATCGAACTATTGACAATGCCCCAACAAGACCCAATGAAAGTGCCAAAGAAGATTTTACAATGGTAATGATGATCATCGTGGTCATACTCAACAAAATCAACGTTTGGGCCAATTTATTCCTATTTGATAGGGATCCTCCAAATTTTGAATAGACGAGACTTAACAAGTAGGCCGTGAACACGGTCAATAAAATATTGATGACGAAATCGATTATGGAGACATCTTCAGTGCCGAATTGCGAAAATAGGTCGTTCAGTTCATTCATAGTGGCTGGTTCATTCTGGGAAAGACATAAAATTATTCACCCCGTTTACATATTTAGAATTTTTGCTCAATCGAAACGGAAACTCTTTTGAAATAGTCTGTGCTCTTTGATCGTCTTGCAGGCTATATTTCAGTTCGACAACATTGGTGGTCTCTTGCTGCGGACGCTGGTCAAAATTATTTCTGTTTTTTTTGATGCTCCTGTATTTGATATTATAGTCCAAAGTTATTCTAAATTTCTGGTCTGCCGATAAAAAATAACGTCTTGAATACGAATTGACCAACGTAGGCTGCAAACCCACCACCATTTCATAAATAGATTTTGGCAGTTCAGATGATGAAAAAATACGCTTTAGAGTCTTTGCATCAAAGCTGTTGTTAAACATAAAGGGATTCAGCTTAAACGTCCATTTATCACCTACGAGTCCCTTTTTCAGCTTTATTTCAAGCTTGGGTCTCTTGAGCTCGCCCAATGTATCACCGTACCATCTGATTCGGGCTTTTTGACGATCGGCAACGCCGTCTACATTGTCAAAATAAAATTTATACTCATCGGTATCTAAATAGATGTTGTTGATCTGCCTTTCGTGGAAAACCTCTTTAAAAAAGGCCGAATTGCTCTTGGTTATAGCGACCAGTTCCTTTACCGAAATAGTTGTGAGCACCTGAAATTTTCGTTCGTACCTGAAGTTGTTCGCTATCGTTAAACTATCTATTGGACTGCTCTGCATTTTACTGTTCTATTATCCTTGTCTCCCTACTATCGACCCCAAACTCAACGCCGTACATTTTGTCTTTTACGGCTGCTACGGTTTTACTTTCCACGCCATTCAATATAAGCGAAGATCCATTCTCAATCAAATGTTGGGTTCGAACATTTCTTAACATCACATTCTTGGCGGTAATCTTCGAAGGGCCAAACTCGGGTTTTTTCTTGAAGGCGGTGAAAGCAAGTTTGCAATCCACAATATCAATACGGTTTCCGTTAAAGGTCGATAGGTCTTTGCCTGCTATGGCTATTTCACTACTCATAATTTCAATAGTATCGGCAAACACTTTGCTGTTTTCCCCCACGCTTATTCCCTTATCGCCCGCATTGTAAATCTTCACCCTTGAAAGGTGCAAAGAAGAGCCCGATATGTCAATAGCGTCATTGCCAAGGTTCTCAAAGGTACAATTGGTGAGTTTTCCCGTAACAAAATCACCATCAAAGGCATCTGACTGGGTGTTTAAAAAGGTGGTATTCTCCATATTGAAATCTGACCTGATAATATTAAGGCCGTCTTCACATCTGTTATTGGCAATCAATACCCCGTCAAGATCGACATCACTTTCATAGAAGGTTACCGCCCCCGAAATGCTCCATAGACCATGGGTTGGGTTGCCCAAATCACGAAATTCCACATGCTTTAACAGTGATTTTTTACTTGCTTTGACCACAAATATACCCTGGCCCTTTTTGTCTGAAGAAAAAATAACAACGGGATGCTCTTTAGAGCCCACAAAGTTCAATGCAGATCTTGAAATCAATTTTCCCCCTTCCAAAATGTTGATGTGCAGCCCTTCTTTCGCAATAAGTCGGTACCCTGCCGGTAAAACCAACGGTTTGTCAATAACAACAGAATCGCTTTTAAACGAAATGGTCTTATCACGTTCATTTACCCATAAAAAAGAAAATTCTTCAAGGTTAGATGAACCTCGAAACAGGTCTTGCCCTGCTTGCAAAGCATCATCACTCTTAAAGGGAATAATTTTGTCATAGAAAACAGTGGTCGTACCCAAAGGACGATACCCTATACTCAAATCAAAAATATCTTTCTCAAAAATAAAGCCCGTGGTTTTCTTCTTCTTGTGTACAAAGAGGTTTTCAAAGCTCGCAGGAAGCTCAAAAACTATGGTGTCAGTGCTTCCAATAGAAATGGCTTCGCTGTTTTTCGGACTCACAATACGTTTCTTTCCCTTATGGGACAATTCAATAACCTCTAATGGAAAATTAGTGAGATTTTCTATCGAAACCTCGATCTTAGCATCATCATAATGTACCAGGGCGATCTTTGCCATTGAAGACGGCCGTAACGACTTTTTAATAATCAATTTATTATGGTGAAATAAGGCTTCATCAAAAATGCGGGTTGGTGAAACACTATGAAGAACCTCTAATTTTTCTCGTATTTCACCTTTATAGTCGTAGATCAACTTCTTTACCTCATTCAATGTCGCCAATGCCCTTGATTCTTGCGCATACTTTTTTGAGAAACCGGCTTCTTTCAGTTTCAAATCTTTGACATAGGTATTTAGAGTGCCCAGTTCTTTATAGACAACAAAGGGCTCAAGCAACTGAGTCCTTTTATTGAAATGCAGATAGAGCTCATTATTGGTTCTGTTTGAATATAAGTTCAGAAGCGCATAATAAGACGCTAGCTTTTTTTCGTCAAAAAGGTTGTAAAATTTACGCTCTCCATTGAAATACTCTTTTAGCCTTTGATTGATTTTGACAGAATCGGCATTGAAAAATTGCAGCTCACCCATTACTTTGGCTTGGGTGATTTTTTGCCAAAACACGATGTCGTTAGGTATTTTCATCAATCGTAGTCCGTGCTCCTTAACATACTTTTGAAATGCAGGAGAGGTCTTTGAAAAATCGGATTTTTTAAATTGTTGGCTATGGGGAAGGGATCTGATTTCTTTAGCTTGCAGTTGTTTTGAGAACAAAAAATCATAGACACTATCTTCTATGTTCAACCCAAGGGAAAGGGAATCTTTTTTATTCATCTTTATTCTTTTTTCCATCTCATCCAAAGACAGCAAACTATTATCAACATCACTGATTGTGGTCTTCCAATATTTAGAATAGGGTTCGATCTTGATGATGCTGATGTTGGGCAACACCTGTTTGGCCACCCTATAATTGTATCCGTTGTATCGGTAGGTTATGGTATTCGTCGTTACCTTGAAAAAAGTCTTACCCTTAGTAGCGAGACCCTTGTTTTTTGGATAAATATTAAAACTAATCGGCCTCAATTGAGTGTTGTCGTTATTTTGAAGTTTTTTTATGATGACCAACTCACGTGAATAGCCATTCTCTAAAATATAGGCGTTGTATTTTAGAGCTTTGTTCTTTTTGGCTCTTGCTTCGTTACGGTCAACGACTCTATCCAATGGTTTTTCATTAATGAAATCTATATACTCACTTGGCATTTGTTGATAGAAGGCATTGTAGCCCTCGTTTTCCAACAAGGCAAGTGCTTTGTTCTTCTCTAAAAAAGAGGCCGCTGAAAAAAGCACTATAATCATGGCGATAGACAGCAAAAGTTGCCAAAGGGTCTTTTTTTTGTTTCCCGCCTCTTTAGAAGTCGGGTTTGTTTTAGATGTCATCATTCCTTTTTGCGAACTCGTTGAAACTTCTGATTTTGCAAAGCTATTGAATTAAACGATTTAGACCTAGTGGGGAGTAGATCTAAACTAATATCTCAGGTGATTGTGCGCTATTCTACCAGTAAAATGTAAATTTCCCTGCGCCAAGAGCGCAGGGCGTTTTCTTCAATGCTGTGCATTGATCATGTATCGAACAACCTGAGCTGTTTTACATCATTCGCCCTTCCCTGATTTTCGATATACTTCTCGATTATTCTTCTG
>JAJRSY010000112.1 GCA_024278565.1 Bacteroidota bacterium | reverse complement strand
TGATGGCAACAAGCCAGATAATGAGCAGAATATCTCTTTAGAGTGATTGCCGACTTTTAGTCGTGATTTCGAACCTACCATCTTTTAGATGGTAGTGGTTCAGTGTGGGTGGTAAACAAGGCATCGGTAATGGGGAAATACAAGAACTCGACCGCCCAAAATATCATGGGACTGGTTATTATAACTTTGACGGTTTTATTGGGCGCAAAAAGCGCTCTAAAGGTAATCGGACTTTTTTGAACAAGAAACAAAGAAAATTCATTTTTAAACTGAGATTATGAGTATATTTCCCCTTAATCCTTAACCTTGAACCCGAAAACCATACATATAGATATCAATTGCGATGTAGGCGAGGACATAGGCAATGAAAAAGATATCTTGCCTTTGGTATCCTCATGTAATATAGCCTGTGGAGGCCATGCTGGGAACTTGAAAAGCATGTTGAGAACCGCATTGTTGGCTAAAAAGCATAAGGTCAAAATAGGGGCGCATCCGTCATACCCTGATAAAGACAATTTCGGAAGGGTCACTCTTGATATTGCTCCCGAACAGTTGATAAACAGTATTGGGGGCCAAATTAAAAAGTTGGCAGCAATGCTGCATAGTGAAGAAATGGCATTGCACCATATCAAACCCCATGGCGCCCTGTACAATGATGTCGCAAAAGACCTTGTTATGGCCCAAATTTTTCTAGCGGCAATAGCAACTTTTCAAGACACCGCTTTTTTATATGTTCCTTATGCTTCCGTCATCGCTAAAGAGGCAATGAGACAGGGTTTTAAGATTAAATATGAAGCTTTTGGCGATAGAAAGTACAATCGAGATCTTTCTTTGGTTTCACGTAGTAACTCTGATGCAGTGATAAATAATCCAAAAGAAGTAATAGGTCATATGCTGTCAATGGTCAAAGAAAAGCAGCTTCGAACACTTGATGGCCATACAGTGAAAATTAAGGCAGACACCTTCTGCATTCATGGTGATACGCCAAATGCTTTGCAAATATTGACGTATCTTTCACAAGAATTGCCAAATCATAATATTCATGTCAGGCGTGGGTAACTATTCCATTTCAATACGATCTTTCGGTGTTCATGCGGTTTTGGTGGAATGGCCAAAAGAGGTTTGTGGGGCCATTCTCAACGATATTCTTCAATTCGTCAATTACCTTGAAAACAATTGTTTGGATGGGGCCAAGTACGAAATAGTGCCTTCATACAATTCAATTACCCTTGTTCACCGTGGGAAACCAATAGTTTTTGAAGAATTTAAAACGAAGCTCAATACATGGTACGAAGAGAGAAATGCCACCCCCACAAAACAAAAATTTCTTTGGCGACTTCCGGTATGCTATGATCTGGAGTTTGGTATTGATTTGGAAGAGGTTTCTGAAAAACTTGGTATGTCGGTTACCAAAGTGATAGAAAGTCACACCCATAATGTTTTTACAGTATACGGTATTGGGTTTTTACCGGGATTTATGTATTTAGGGGGATTACCAACATCTTTAGAGGTCCCTCGAAGGTCAACGCCACGTTTAAAGGTGCAAAAAGGAGCGGTGGGTTTGGCAGCAAAGCAAACCGGAATTTATCCGCAAGAATCACCTGGGGGTTGGAATATCATTGGCAATTGCCCGATACCCATGTTCGACCCAAAATCAAATAATCCCTGCTTTGTTTCTGTAGGTGATCAGGTGCAGTTTTATCAAATTGAACGTGCGCCCTATGACCTTTGTAAGATAGAAGGGGAAGTGGGCATCTATAAACCAGAAAAAATCAAGTTGGATGCTTAAGGTATTGAAATCGGGTTTTTTTACTACCGTTCAAGATAGTGGTCGATTTGGCTTTTTGAACAAGGGAGTGCCCGTTTCAGGGTATATGGATTCGTTTTCGGCATCAAAATTAAATATGTTGTTGGCTAACCCGACCGATGCTGCTGTAATGGAAATTACCATGACCGGCCCTACGCTGCAATTTGAAAAGCCAACCTATATCTGTATTGGTGGTGCGGAGATCTCAGTGACTTTGAACAATGAACCTCTACGGCATTATAAGGTTTATAAAATAGGAGAGGGCGGTATTCTTTCCTACGGAAGGCTAAAAAAAGGTTTTCGAAATTATTTGGCAATTAAAGGCGGGTTCAAAACACCCTTGGTTTTGGGAAGCCGTTCTTTTTACCCTCCGATCACCCCTAAAAGCCATTTGACCGATGGAGATAAAATGGCCTATGATTCATGCGAAAATTTCAAACCAAATATTTCGGAGATAAAAGTTGCTCCGTTTTTAGACGAAAAAGTATTGAAGGTATATAAAGGTCCTGAGTTTGAATTGCTGGGTGATAAACAGTTAAAGTCCCTTTTCGTTAAAGAATTTTCAATAGCTAAGGAATACAATAGAATGGCCTACCAAATTGAAGAGAACCTTTTAGGGCATAAAAACTCAATGTTGACCTCTGCTACTATGCCGGGCACCGTACAGATAACACCTTCGGGCAAATTGTTGATTCTAATGAAAGATGGGCAAACCACTGGGGGCTACCCACGTATTTTACAGCTTTCCGATCAGGCAATATCCCTTTTGAGCCAGAAGAGATATGGTGATGTGATTTCGTTTAAAATGGCACTACGGCATAATCTTGTGTAAGTTTTAAAAATAAGGGCTACAACCCCTCATTTTTATTTTATCAGTAATGAATATGGTACGAAATAGTTATTTATGGCTCTGATTGTCAGTGAATTAAATCTTTTTTGGTAAAATTGAATTTGTACTTGTGGCATTTGTTGATATGTAGTGCCTATTTAAAGATTTATATTTGTTATAGGCGTACCCAAAATTGAATTATAGAATCTAAGTAGATTAGTGATGGAATTGAACAAATACAGTAAAAATGTAACCCAAGACCCAACCCAACCAGGGGCACAGGCAATGTTGTATGCAATCGGACTCTCAGAAGAAGATTTGCAGAAAGCGTTTGTTGGTATTGCCAGTACGGGTTATGAAGGAAATCCTTGCAATATGCACCTTAACGATTTGGCCAAAATGGTTAAAAAAGGAACGCAAGAAGCTGATTTAGTGGGTTTGATCTTTAATACGATCGGTGTGAGCGATGGCATTTCAATGGGTACAATGGGTATGCGCTATTCGTTGCCCTCACGTGATATTATTGCAGATTCAATGGAAACCGTTGTTAATGCAATGAACTACGATAGTTTGATCACTATCGTAGGATGTGATAAAAATATGCCGGGTGCTTTAATCGCAATGCTGCGTTTGAACAGACCTTCTATTTTGGTATATGGGGGTACTATTGCCTCTGGTTCATATAAAGGAGAAAAATTAGATATTGTTTCGGCTTTTGAAGCATGGGGCAGTAAGGTAGCAGGCACCATGTCTGAAACCGATTATAAAAATATCGTAAAAAAATCATGTAGCGGGGCAGGCGCATGTGGGGGTATGTATACCGCAAATACCATGGCGGCGGCAATCGAGGCTATGGGTATGTCATTGCCGTACAATGCTTCCAATCCTGCACAGAGTTGGGAAAAAGAAACAGAAAGCGTTCTCGCTGGCAAGGCAATTCGTCAACTCTTAGAAAAAGATATCAAACCCTTGGATATCGTTACTGAAAAATCATTGGAAAATGCCGTACGGCTGATTATTATCTTAGGAGGGTCCACAAATGCTGTATTGCATATGTTAGCGATTGCAAGGGCTGCCGATATCGAATTTACCTTAGATGATTTTCAACTTATCAGTGATACCACACCTTTTTTAGCAGATTTAAAACCAAGTGGAAAATATTTGATGGAAGATGTTCATGAAATAGGAGGTATACCGGCAGTATTGAAATATCTGTTAAAAAAAGGATTGATTCATGGCGATTGTTTGACCGTGACAGGAAAAACACTGGCAGAGAATCTTGAAGATGTTCCCGAGTTGTCAGCGGATCAAGAGGTCATCAAGCCTATTGAGCATCCTATTAAAGTTACTGGGCATTTGCGCATGTTGTACGGTAATTTAGCTTCTGAAGGTTCTGTAGCCAAAATTACAGGAAAAGAAGGTTTGGTTTTTATTGGAAAAGCAAAAGTCTTTGAAGGCGAGTTTGCGGCAAATGATGGTATTCGAGATGGCAAGGTAGTTAAAGGCGATGTAGTGGTCATTCGCTATGAAGGCCCAAAAGGAGGTCCAGGAATGCCCGAGATGTTAAAGCCGACCGCTGCTATTATGGGCGCTGGTTTGGGTAAAGACGTAGCCTTGATTACCGACGGTCGATTTTCTGGTGGCACCCATGGTTTTGTAGTAGGGCATATTACGCCAGAGGCACAAGAAGGAGGGGTAATCGCTTTGTTGAAAGATGGTGATGAGATTTCTATAAATGCTGAAACAAACACCATATCGGTCGATTTGTCCGATGAAGAATTGAAAAAACGTAGGGCAGTATGGAAACAGCCAGAACTGAAATTCAAAAAAGGCGTACTGTATAAATATGCCAAAACCGTTTCATCGGCATCGCAAGGTTGTGTAACAGACGAATTTTAAATAGAATAGCTATTTAGGTATGGAAACACTTAAAGATAAAAAAACCAAGACCAGTAAACCGACCACCATTAAAATTAGTGGTGCCGAAGCCATAATTCATTGCCTATTGGCTGAAGGGGTTGATTTGCTGTACGGCTACCCTGGCGGTGCGATCATGCCGGTCTATGATGAACTTTATAAATTTCAAGATAGATTGACTCATATTTTGACCCGCCATGAACAAGGTGCTACCCATGCGGCACAGGGTTATGCACGGGTTACCGGTAAGGTAGGGGTGGCCATGGCGACCTCTGGACCCGGTGCCACGAATCTTGTGACAGGCCTGGCCGATGCGCAAATAGATTCCACTCCAATGGTGTGTATCACAGGTCAAGTGGCAAGACACCTATTGGGTTCAGATGCATTTCAAGAAACCGATATTATTGGTATTTCAACACCAGTGACCAAATGGAACCATCAAATAACCCAAGCTTCCGAAATTCCTGAAATTCTGGCAAAGGCATTTTATATAGCCAGGTCGGGCAGACCAGGACCCGTTTTGATCGATATTACCAAGAACGCGCAATTTGATGAATTTGAGTTTTCATACGAAGCCTGTAAGGGTGTGCGCAGCTATAAGCCCGTTCCCAAGCCTGATATGGCAAGTATTGAAGCAGCGGCGCAGCTTATCAATACCGCTAAAAAACCCTTTATCGTTTTCGGACAAGGGGTTATTTTGGGAGAGGCCGAGGAACAGTTGAAGACCTTGGTCGAAAAAGCGGGAATACCCGCTGCATGGACCATATTGGGTGCTTCCGCTTTAGAGTCTTCACACCCACTGAACGTTGGTATGGTAGGTATGCATGGCAATTACGGTCCCAATGTGCTGACCAATGAATGTGATTTACTGATAGCCATCGGAATGCGTTTTGACGATCGTGTAACGGGTAGTTTAGATACCTATGCCAAACAGGCCAAGGTTATACATTTTGATATTGACCCTGCTGAAATCAATAAAAACGTAACCGCCGATGTTGCTGTTTTGGGTGATGCCAAAGAGACCTTGAAACTAATGCTTCCATTGGTGAACGAAAACAAACACGAAGCATGGCATGATGAGTTTAAAAAGAGATATCAAATTGAATACGATACCGTAATCAAAAATGACATCCATCCAACGAAAGAAAAACTGACCATGGGCGAGGTTATCGAGGAGATAAACTTAGCATCAAATAACAATGCGGTAATCGTTACCGACGTTGGTCAGCATCAAATGTTTGCTTGCAGGTATGCCAAATTCAATCAGACCAAGAGCAATATCACCTCTGGTGGCCTAGGTACTATGGGTTTTGCATTGCCTGCTGCCATTGGTGCAAAAATGGGGGCGATGGACCGTGAAGTGGTCGCGATTATAGGAGACGGTGGCTATCAAATGACCATACAAGAACTGGGTGTCATTTTCCAACACAACGTACCTGTAAAGATTGTGGTCTTGAACAATGGCCATCTGGGTATGGTACGCCAATGGCAAGAACTCTTCTTTGAAAGTAGATATGCCTCTACGGTGATGACGAATCCTGATTTTGTTAAAATAGCGGAAGGCTACCATATTGAAGCTAAAAGAGTGAGTGAGCGTAAAGATTTAAAATCTACCATTCAAGAAATGATGGCTTCGAAAAAACCATACTTTTTAGAAGTTAAGGTAGAGAAGGAAGATAACGTTTTCCCTATGATTCCGTCAGGAGCGTCCGTTTCAGATGTACGGTTGAAATGAAAGAATGGGTTTGATCGACCTGCAAGGTTGACCTGCAAGGTTTCAAAAACCTTGTAGGTCTCGATTGATAAACAGTAATTTGAAGGATTCCAAGCACCAATTTAAGCAGACTGATCAGTTATAATTTGTTTTATAAATATGAACGATAAAATAGTATTGGGCATTCCTAATATTCATAACGAAATCGAGCGTAGGTCAGCAGAAATAGGCTTTACAATGCCTTCTGACCTCTATATTGGTTCTTTATTGAAGACGTTGATCAGTTCAAGACCTAAAGTCAATATTTTGGAGTTGGGCACTGGTGTAGGGCTTTCTTTGTCTTGGATGATAGATGGAATGGATGCCGATTCAAAGCTGACCACAGTGGATAATGACCCCTTATTGATCAAAATTGCCAACGAATATTTTGGAAGCGACATTCGAATTGACATTATTTGTGAAGATGGTACTCAATGGATAAAAAATTATAAAGGAGAAAAATTTGATATGGTTTTTGCTGATGCTTGGCCAGGAAAATACAGCGAAATCGATGAAATATTGAGTTTGGTCAAAGTAAGTGGATTTTATATCATTGATGATATGACTGCCCAGACTAATTGGCCAAAAGATCATCAAGAGAACGTTGATC
>JAJRSY010000111.1 GCA_024278565.1 Bacteroidota bacterium | reverse complement strand
GGTGGTCATGCCCGCCTGCCGGACGGGCAGGTTCTTTTGGCTTTGCCTGAACCCGCAATTTGATTTAGGTTTTGTTTTTTCATTTTTTTTTGCAATCAATTGTTTGATCGGATTTAGCACTTGCCATCACCTCCCCCTATGGGGGTAGCCTTAAAAGCCACCTTCTAAAGGGTGGCTTTTTACTTCGTTAAACCGATTACAGATCCAACTTCAAATTCAGCTCTTTCAATTGTTCTTCATCAATCGGTGCGGGGGCATCGATCATCACATCACGCCCGCTATTGTTTTTTGGGAAGGCAATGAAATCACGAATGGTTTCCTGTCCGCCCAAAATAGCTACCAGCCTGTCTAGGCCAAAAGCAATACCACCGTGTGGTGGGGCACCATACTGAAAGGCATCCATAAGAAACCCGAACTGTGCTTTTGCCTCTTCTGGGGTAAAGCCCAAGTGTTTGAACATGGTGCTCTGCAAATCCTTATCATGGATCCGTATCGAGCCCCCACCAATTTCGTTGCCGTTGAGTACCAGGTCATAGGCGTTGGCCTTTACCGCTCCTGGATCAGAATCCAATAGCCCCAATTGACCTGGTTTTGGTGAGGTAAAGGGGTGGTGCATGGCGTGGTAATGTCCGGTTTCTTCATCAAGCTCCAATAGTGGAAAATCAACTATCCATAATGGAGCGAATTCTTCAGGGTCTCTTAACCCTAACCGTTCTGCCAGTTCCATACGAAGGGCGCTCAACTGCGTTCTTACTCTATTTTTGTCTCCTGAGAGCACGCATATCAGATCACCCGGTTTCGCCCCCGTAATCCCGGCCCATTTGGCTAGATCATCCTGGTCATAGAATTTATCTACTGAAGATTTATAGGTGCCGTCATCGTTGCATCTTGAATAAATCATGCCCAAGGCACCAACTTGTGGTCGTTTTACCCAATCTACCAATTTATCGATTTCTTTTCTTGTGTAACTGTTCGCCTCTGGCACGGCAATACCAATGACCAATTCGGCCTTGTTAAAAACACCAAAATCTTTGTGTTGGGTCACTGCATTCAGCTCCCCGAACTCCATTCCAAAACGAATATCGGGCTTGTCGTTGCCATAGGTCGCCATGGCATCGTCATAGGTCATTCTCGGAAAGGCGTTTGTATAATCGACCCCCTTTATTTCTTTGAGCAGGTGTTTGGTCAAGCCCTCAAAGGCATTCAAGATATCTTCTTGCCCCACAAAGGCCATTTCACAATCGATCTGTGTGAATTCGGGCTGCCTGTCAGCCCGTAGATCTTCATCACGAAAGCATTTCACAATCTGAAAATACTTGTCCATTCCGCCCACCATCAGCAATTGCTTGAAAGTTTGGGGCGATTGGGGCAGGGCATAAAACTGGCCCTTGTTCATACGGCTGGGCACTACGAAATCACGTGCGCCCTCTGGTGTTGATTTTATCAAGTACGGGGTTTCTACCTCAATAAAGCCCTGTTCTGACAGGTATTTTCTAACCTCCATGGCAACCTTGCTCCTAAAGATAAGGTTGTTTTTTACGGGGTTTCTACGAATGTCAAGATAGCGGTATTTCATACGGATATCCTCGCCGCCATCGGTTTTATCCTCAATGGTAAAAGGGGGTAAAAGAGATTCGTTCAGAACAATTAGTTCAGTTACCAGTATCTCGATAGTACCCGTTGGAATATTGGGGTTTTTTGAAGCCCTTTCTATCACATTTCCAGAAACTTGGATCACAAATTCACGGCCCAAACTCCTGGCTTGCTCTAAAAGAACCGAAAAACTACGGTCTTCATCGAAAACCAATTGGGTGATTCCATAGCGATCGCGAAGATCCACCCAGATTACAAAACCTTTGTCACGTATGGTCTGCACCCAGCCAGATAATGTTACCATTTTATTGATGTCTGATTCTCTTAACTCTCCGCAAGTATGGCTTCTGTACATGTTTTCAGAATAAATAAATGAGGTACAAAGTTAGTAAGATATGGTGGCAACCCCTAGAAAAAGGGTATTGATTTTATATTAAGTAGCGTGTTAATTCATAGCTTTTTTACTACAAAGAGAAATATATATAAATTAGCCTTTCAATAACTAATTCTAACTATATGAAAATGAGACATGTTTTATTCAAAAGAACATTTGCTTTGATGCTCTTTGTGCTGCCGCTTCTGGCATTTTCGTAAGGATCTATTCAAGGTAATATTACCGATGCGGACAATGTGCCGATTCCCAGAGCGGCCATTGTGGTCAAAGGAACCACAAATGGGGCAACCTCTGATTTTGATGGTAATTATGAAATTTTGGCAACTGGTTTTCCAGTAACTTTAGTGTTTTCTTCCTTAGGGTATGAAACCAAAGAAATGGAGGTTGCCAGTGCTGCAACATTGAATGTAGCCCTGGGGGAATCGGCCACCGCACTTGAAGAAGTGGTCGTTACAGGTCTTGGATCTTCCATAAAAAGAGCCAACCTGGCCAACGCTGTGGCAACCGTATCGGCAACCGAACTCATCGGCACCACCAACCAATCTACGGTTGATGGAGCACTTTATGGCAAATGAAGGGGTATTAAACATCGTATCTTCTTCTGGAGCGCGCCAGGAGGCGGTATTGCCTTACGCCTTAGGGGCATCTCCTCGATCAATGGTAACAACCAACCACTTTTTATAGTGGACGGGGTTTATATCAACAATGTCGAAATACCTTCAGGTCTGTGATTTGCGTCTGGTGCGAACCGTGGCAATGAGGAAAACTCGGCCAACCGTATTTCCGATATCGATCCAAACGACATCGAGAACATCGAGGTACTCAAGGGTGCCTCTGCAGCGGCTATTTATGGTGCTCGGGCGAATGCCGGTGTTGTTATTATCGCAACCAAACGAGGCAAATATGGTAAAACCAATTTTAGATTTGGTCAAAACTTGGGTACAAGTACCATACAAAGAAAAATAGGAATGCGTAACTGGACCGCTGCTAACGTAGAATCACAGTTCGGTGTCGATGAGGTTGCGCTTTTGATCGAATTGCCTTATCAAAAGACGGGTTTTGTAAAGAGTATCTACGCTACTTGAAAATAAAATATCATTTTTTTTGATGATAATAAACCACTACACTTGCAATAGAACTTTAGAACTCATAATACCGGTAGTTTTTATTTTTAGCGGCAAAGCCCCTATTAAACGTGGGATTAAATATCACGTTTTCTGAACTTACCGGCTTTTGGCTATTTCGGTGAGACCGTGCCACCCATTTCGGTCAAATGATGCCACTTTGAAAGATCGTGTAATTATACAAAAATTTCGTTAGTTTTTAAAGTTCCTTTTCTTAAAGATTCCCCTTTTAGGTTAATTCTGT
>JAJRSY010000005.1 GCA_024278565.1 Bacteroidota bacterium | reverse complement strand
TTTGTGCAATCAATCCGATAGTCATATTATTCTAAAAGTGTTTTTAGTTTTTGCTATCATTTCTGTTATTTCTCAAATCATTTTAGCTTTTATTGTAACAGCTCAGCCGTTCGCCCAATAATTTTTTAAAAAAAAGTGGATATTGATTTGGATCCCATGTTCTTGTTTCGGACCCGCCTGCCGGACGGGCAGGTCTTTATGGAAACAATTCACTTTGACCGACAAGCAACTTCTTTTACAACTCAGGGAAGAGTTCGCCCTTTTTAAAAAAGAGACAGATGCAATCATTGTCGCTCTACAAAAGGAGAATGCCATTTTGAGGGAACGCCTTGCCAAATACGAAAACCCGAAAAACAGTGGCAACAGCAGTGTTCCCCCTTCACGGGACCCCTTTGGGAAGACCAAAGGTCTACGGGCAGGATCCAGCAGGCCCCAAGGCGGATAAAAAGGCCATAAGGGAAGTAAGCTGAGGATGGTCGACACGCCCGATGCCATGGTCGTCCATGATATCGTACAATGTGGCCGTTGCGGCCACGGACCTCCCAAGGGCGCGGACGGCCATGATGCCCGCCAGGTCTTCGATATCCCACCGATAACGGTACGGGCCACCGAACATGGGAGATTGCACAGAACCTGTGGTGATTGTGGCAAACATAACATGGGAGTGTTTCCCAAAGGACTTGTACAAGAGGCGCAACCCGCCTGCCGGACGGCAGGTACGGTAATGGTCTGAAATCGCTCTGTTCGTACCTCCGGACCCGCCTGCGGAACGGGCAGGATTACCAGATGCTTCCCTTTGCACGCTGTAGCGAGTTCATTTCCGACCTGCCCGTCCGGCAGGCGGGTCTGACGGGGCATCATTTCCCAAGGGCAGCCTGTCCAACCTGCCCGTCCGGCAGGCGGGTTTCCAGAAACAATGTTTTGTCCGTTTACAGGATCATGAACAGAACATAAAGCAACAATTACTGCAAAGCCCGGTACTTCATGCAGATGAGACCGGTATTCGCCTTAACGGCAAGAACAGTTGGGTGCACGTGGTAAGCAACAGGGCCATTAGCTTTTTTGCCCATTATTTGAACAGGGGGAAAAAGGCTATGGACGATATAGGGCTGTTGGAACTTTATAAGGGCAACCTTGTACATGATCGCTTTAGCAGTTACTTTCCCTACTCCTGCGGCCATAGTCTTTGCAATGTCCATATACTAAGAGATCTTGTTTATGCCGAAGAAACCTTTGACGCCCCTTGGACTAAAGAAATAAGGACATTACCGGTACAGGCCAAGAACGCCAAAGAGAAAACCCCAGATTTAAAAGTCTCTCATTATTCTAGGATATTCAAGCGGTACGTCAATATCACCAGGCCCGTGATAAAGGATTATGACAAGAAATTCAAAAAGACCGATGAGCGGCGATTGGCCTTTGCGCTAGAAAAACATAAATATCCAATTCTCAAATTCATCGAACAGCCTCTGGTCCCTTTTGACAACAACCAAGCCGAAAGGAATCTGAGAATGATCAAGGCCAAGCAGAAAGCCTGCCTGCCGGCAGGCTTGGTCTTTTTCCCCATACCTACGTTAAAATTTATCGCCGTAGCTACGGCTATGCCGAAAAATTTTGCCTTGGTACGGAAAAAAATCCCCGCCTTGATTCTCCCGAATTTCTATTTGGCAGGAGTATATCTCTACCCCAAAGAAAAATAAACAGCCCGTACTACATAATATTCAACAGGCTTTTCTTGAAAACCCGTATCTACTAACACAAAACGGCTGAACTGTTACGATTCAACAATACTTAAAGGTAGTGAATGGTATTTTCTTGAAGCTACCTTTAGGTTTAGTTCAACAAGATGTATAAAAATAATAGCGGTTTTAGCTAAGAAGTCAGATAGCAGTACTATTGATTTACATTTTAGTCTTACGGCTCTGCCTGCCGACTGGTTTAACAGTACAGTACTGTCTAGAAATCTAACTTCTTTTTGCGTAATTCAAAGTTTTGCCCTAGGTAAACCTTACGTACCATTTCATCGGCAGCGAGCTCTTCAGGCCGCCCCGACTTTAGAATGCCGCCCTCGAACATCAGATACGACCGTTCGGTAATCGCTAGGGTCTCTTGTACGTTGTGGTCGGTGATAAGAATACCAATGTTCTTGTTTTTCAACTGTGCTACGATCCGTTGTATGTCTTCTACTGCAACTGGGTCGACACCGGCAAAAGGTTCATCCAGCAAAATAAATTTTGGATCTGTGGCAAGTGCCCTGGCGATTTCGGTGCGCCGCCGTTCACCACCGGAAAGAAGATCACCACGGTTCTTACGAATATGGCCAAGACCAAATTCATCAATGAGCAAATTCATCTTCATTTGCTGTTCTTTCTTACTGAGTTTGGTGAGTTGAAGCACGCTCAGAATATTATCTTCCACACTTAGTTTTCTGAAAACAGAGGCTTCTTGGGCTAAATAACCGATGCCGTTCTGTGCCCTTTTGTACATCGGAAATTTGGTGATCTCCATATCATCGAGATAGATGTTGCCTCCATTGGGCTTGATAAGACCCACAATCATATAAAAAGAGGTGGTCTTACCCGCACCGTTAGGGCCCAATAAACCAACGATCTCACCTTGGTTGACCTCCAAAGAAATACCTTTGACAACTTTACGCCCCCTATAGGCCTTCATTATTTTCTCTGCTCTTAGCTTCATTGTACGAAGTATGCGTTATTCAACTAATTTCAAACCTTCTATGATCCAAATTTAAACCATTAATTCGCCGTAGGTTTTCAATTTGGTGTTTTTTAACTTTTTTTGGCACGCGCTGCGGCAAGTTTTGCCTCTTTTTTTGCTTCTTTCTTTAATACCATCTTAGAGATATAAATACTTACTTGGTACAGCACAAGAATAGGTATCGATACTACGATTTGACTGGTAATGTCGGGCGGTGTGATGACCGCCGAGAGTATCAATACCATTACCAATGAGATTTTACGGTATTTTTTAAGAATCTCGGGCGTGACCAGGCCTACCTTGGTCAAGAAATACACGATGATCGGAAGCTCAAAAATCAACCCACAGGCAATGACCGATGTTCTCAGTGTCGAAATGTAAGAGCTTAGGTCAAATTCATTGGTCACCTCTGCACTCACTACATACGTGCCCAGAAATTTAATTGATAAGGGTGCGACCACATAGTAGCCGAACAATACGCCCATGAAGAACAACAGCGAGGCGATAAATATAAAACCTCTAGAGTTTTTTCTTTCATTCTCATGAAGCCCAGGACCAATGAACTTCCAAACTTCATAGAGCACGTACGGGAAACCGACAATGAATCCAGCCCAAATCGAGGTCCATATATGGGCTGAGAACTGACCGGCCATCAAACGGCTCTGAATGGTGAACGGTAGTTCGTCTGCGCAGAAAACCGAGTCGAAACCAAAAAAAGTGGCAATGTTGCAAAAGACGCGGTAGGTCGGAAAATCCATTCTTTTGGGTCCAAAAATAACCGTGTCAAAAATAAAGCCGCGCATTAAAAACGCCACACTGGCTATTATCACAATGGCCACTGTAGATCGTATCAAATGCCACCTCAATTCTTCAAGGTGATCCAAGAATGACATTTCATTGTGGGCTATGGTGTTTTTTTTAGTCATTATAAGATTCCTTCTCTGATTAGGTTGTGTAAGTGTACTACGCCCTTGTATTCTTTGCCATCCACAGCCAAAAGTTGTGAAATACCGTTGTTCTGAATGACCTCCAAGGCTTTTATTGCTAATACATCGGTTGGTATTGTTTTTGGGTTTGAGCTCATGATATCCCTTGCGGTCAGCCCATTTATACTGTCGTATTTGTTCAGCATTCTCCGAAGGTCACCGTCTGTTACCACACCCACGATTTCATCGTTTTCAATCACGGCTGCCACCCCCAACATTTTTTCAGAGATTTCGACAATTACTTTTTTAATACTACTGCTTGCCTCAACCTGCGGTTTTTCATTATTCTTTACAATATCTTCAACCCTCAGGTACAGGCGCTTGCCAAGTGCACCACCTGGGTGGTACTTTGCAAAATCGGTACTGCTAAAACCCTTTAGTTTCAAAAGACATATAGCAAGGGCATCGCCCATCACCAATTGCGCTGTGGTGCTTGTGGTGGGAGCCAGATTATTGGGGCAGGCCTCTTCTTCAACAAAAGTGTTCAAGACAAAATCGGCATTTTGCCCTAAAAAAGAACCTTTGTTGCCAGTAATACCTATCAATTTGTTCTTTCCCCTCTTTATCAAAGGTACCAGCATTTTTATTTCTGGGGTGCTGCCGCTTTTTGAGATACAGATGACCACGTCGGTATCTTGAATCGTGCCTAGATCCCCATGAATGGCATCCGCCGCATGCATGAAAATTGCCGGGGTGCCCGTTGAATTTAAAGTTGATACTATTTTTGAAGCAATGATAGCGCTTTTGCCAACACCAGAGATAATGACCCTTCCCTTTGAAGCTATGATACATTCAACGGCATTTGAAAAATCATCGGTCAAGAAGGAGCTGAGATTGAGAATTGCATCCCCTTCTATTTGTATGGTTTTCTTCGCAAGATCAAGAATGGCTTTAGTGTTGTTCAAGGTATGATTTTGAATTTTCGGATTGTATTACTAAAAGAATTTCTTATATTTAAGACTGCAAATTTACATAAAGATAATTTTATGTACTCTTTTTTAGATTGAAACATGATTTAACAGTTTTTCGGTCAATAATGAATTTATTAGAATCGAAAGGTGTATCTTGAAATAGCTACAGCCAATAGTGGTACCATGTAGTATAATGAATTTGGAAATAAATGAAAAAAAAAGGTTTGGTTTTGGGTGAGATCGATTTGCACGCTTCGTTAAAGAAGTATTTCGGCTTCTCAGAATTCAAAGGTCTTCAAGAAGAGGTTATTGCCGATATTATTCAAGGTAAGAATACCTTTGTGATCATGCCTACCGGTGGAGGTAAATCACTGTGCTACCAGTTGCCGGCATTGATGCTTGATGGTATGGCCATAGTGGTCTCTCCACTTATTGCGCTAATGAAGAACCAAGTAGATGTCATACGTGGTATTTCATCAGATCATGGCATTGCGCATGTGTTGAACTCTTCGTTGAACAAATCAGAGGTAAAACAGGTAAAACAAGATATTGATGATGGTATCACCAAGCTCTTGTATGTTGCCCCAGAGTCTTTGACAAAAGATGAATATGTAGAATTTTTACAATCGCAAACGATTTCATTTGTAGCGGTAGACGAAGCGCATTGTATTTCAGAATGGGGCCATGATTTCAGGCCCGAATACCGCAATTTGAAATCGATTGTAAATCGTTTGGGCGATAACATACCCATCATAGGTCTAACCGCGACGGCTACACCAAAGGTTCAAGAAGACATTGTAAAGAATTTAGGTATAACTGATGCAAAGTTGTTCAAGGCCTCTTTTAACCGACCCAACCTGTACTATGAAGTACGTACAAAGACCGAGAATGTTGATGCTGATATCATTCGCTTTGTGAAAAAAAATGATGGAAAGTCAGGTATAATCTATTGCCTTAGTAGAAAAAGTGTATCCCGACTTGCACAACTGTTGCAGGTTAATGGTATAAAAGCGGTACCGTACCACGCTGGTTTTGATGCCAAAACAAGGTCTAAACACCAAGATATGTTCTTGATGGAAGATGTTGATGTGGTTGTGGCAACAATCGCTTTTGGCATGGGTATCGACAAACCCGATGTACGATTCGTAATTCACCATGACATACCCAAAAGTATTGAAAGCTATTACCAAGAAACGGGGCGAGCAGGTAGAGATGGGGGAGAGGGACATTGTTTGGCATTCTATTCATATAAGGATATAGAAAAGCTCGAAAAGTTCATGTCGGGTAAGCCCGTAGCAGAACAAGAGATTGGCAATGCCCTTTTGCAAGAAGTAGTCGCCTATGCAGAAACCTCAATGTCGCGTAGAAAATTCATGCTACATTATTTTGGTGAAGAATTCGATGAGGTCAATGGCGATGGGGCTGATATGGATGACAATACCCGAAACCCGAAAGAAAAGAAAGAGGCCAAAGACAATGTGGTCAAATTGTTGCAGGTTGTTCAGGGGGTCATGGAAAAATTCAAATCAAAAGAAATCGTAAAGGCGTTGATGGGAGAGAGCAATGCCCTGATCATTTCGCATAAAACCGATCAAAAAGATTTTTTTGGTATCGGTTCTGATAAGAACACTGGCTATTGGATGGCATTGATACGTCAGGTTTTAGTAGCCGGACTTCTTAAAAAGGAGATTGAACAATACGGTATTCTTCATGTGACTGAGAAGGGAACTGAATTTATGAGCACCCCCGTTTCTTTTATGATGACCAGCGATCATGTGTACAACCAAGAGAGTAGTGATGCGATTGTTAATGCGGCAAGAACTGGGGTTGTCGATGAAATATTGCTAAAACAACTAAAACATCTAAGAAAGGCCCAATCCAATAAATTAGGTGTACCTCCCTTTGTAGTATTTCAAGACCCTTCATTGGAAGATATGGTAATGAAGTACCCCATTTCAATAAGTGAGTTATTGAATATCAGTGGGGTAGGTGAGGGCAAGGCCAGAAAATACGGGAAGCCCTTTGTTGATATGATCGAGGAGTATGTTGAGGAATATGATATATTACGCCCTGACGATCTGGTCGTGAAAAGCACAGGCACCAACTCGGCCTTGAAATTATACATTATTCAGAACGTTGACCGCAAACTGCCCTTAAACGATATTGCTTCCGCAAAGGGGCTTGAAATACCCGAACTCATAAAGGTGATGGAACAGATTGTGTACAGCGGTACAAAACTGAACCTGAGTTATTGGATCGATGAGGTATTGGACGAGGATCAGCAAGAAGAGATCCATGAATATTTCATAGAGGCCGAAACCGATGACCTTGAAGAGGCGATGACTGAATTTGATGGTGATTATGAAGATGAGGAGCTGCGCCTTTACCGATTGAAATTCATTAGTGAGGTCGCTAATTAAGTGCCATAGCACATTCTCAAATGGATTTTAGATTATGTATTCAGGATTTTTTTTTAATTGGACAGAACTTCAATTTATAAAAATGCAGTTCTGAAATCGGTCCTAAAAAAAGAGCCTATTGTATGATTGTATTGAAAAAAATGCGTCAAATAATCAAGGGGCAGAAGTACCTCCATTTGTTTTTGCCCGCCTTAGTTGTCGTTGTATTTTTTTAATCGCCGACTCTATTGATTTCTCGGGTTCAATGATATTGTACGCTCCCCAAAAATCGGAATCCGCAAAACCAATGGCTTCATCGTTCAAAATAATCGATGTTCGCATTCTATCTTTTCCCCTGGGTAGTTTGTTAGAGGTGTTCTTTTGCCAGTCCGTAATGGCCATCTCACACGACATACTATAGACCGAGTTGAACAGCTTCTTGTCCCAATTTATTTTAAACTCTAGTAGCACATTGCTGTACCCATAGTACCATCTTCCGTTCTTTTCCCTATAATCGACCCGGTAGGCAACCTCGGTGGGCCATACTTTGGCATTTCTTGGCTTTCTACGTACGAAGAGTTTTGAAGCTTTGTCCTTATCCGTGATATGTAATGAATAAATGGCACTGGCAAGAATTTTATTTTCAGCATCAATATACAATTTGCCTTTGTACAATTGATCCAATACCTCTTTTCGTTGCTTGAAATCAATGATATAAATAAGTTTGTCATTGACCCGTATTGAACGGTCGAAATTGAAGTCATAGTCATCAAAGGCCTCATCGCTAAAGATATATTCGGGATACTTCATGATATCAACGTACAGAGCATTGAAAGGACCACCTTGCAGTTTTAGCGCAATCGTGTCAAGTTTACTGTAATCTGTACTTTTTCGTGCCTTGTACAGTTGTACGGCATCTTTACGGTCAGAGGTATAGGGTGTTTTGTAAATATTGACAACAGCCTCGGAGAGCGATACGTTTCTTCTCCTTTTTTTGATGGTCTCTCGATAAAACGCGGTCATCAAGGTAGGGTCATCGAAATAATTCTCACCTTTCTTTTTTAAAGTCTCCCTTACCAACATTCTTGCATCTTTAGGTCCGCTTAGGTTAACGGTCGATAATTCCAATATCGAAACCTTCATCAATATTTTAGTATTTCTTTCAGAAAGTTGACTTAACGGTATCGTTTTGGTCTTATACCCCAAAAAAGAAACGATGACAGTGCCCCCACTTTTGTTTTTGGGCACTTTAAGAGCAAATTCACCTTCGGTATTGCTTATGGTACTAATGTTAGAACCCTCAACCGTAAGGGTCGCAAAAACCAAGGGTCTTTTACTATCTTCATCCAACACCTCACCTTTGTACTGTACAAACGATTTATCTTGCTGCTGGGCATCATCTTGAAAAAAGGCAGATGCCGTTTGAGAGCCTGTCACCCCAACCAATAGCAATATGAGTAGAGCCGTGGCCAGGGATTTTTTGTGCAAACCTGTTTTTTTATGTCTCATAATGTTGATTTTAAAAGACCGCTGGGAAATCGATACGATTCTGCACCCTAAGTTAGTG
>JAJRSY010000110.1 GCA_024278565.1 Bacteroidota bacterium | reverse complement strand
GTATATTGTAAGTGCGAAGAGTAGGTCTTGTCTTTAAACTCGGTAAGCGTTTTGCTGGTCTTTAGATTGTAATCGAACAGGTTTTCGGCGAAAGCACCAAAATCAAATTTCCCATAAGAAATATTAAAACCGGGCTGGAACGATAATATATTGCTGTCCTCTGTTCCATTAAGCCTGAAGTCGTTCAGATCCACTACATCCACATTATTTCTATTTAACCCTGTGCTGTAATAGGCCAAGTTGCCACCAAAGGTAAGGTTGCTCTTGTCACTAAGTTTTACACCGTAGGCATAATTGGCCAATACGCCGATATTGGAAACAGGCCCTATTTTTTGACTGTACAAGCTAAGGCCCAAACCACTACGGTCGCCGATACGGCCACTATAGCTTAAGAAATAGGTTTGATCGTTGTCCTTGAATTGTACCGATTGGTTTCTGTGCAAAAGGTTGATGTACGAGTTGTCTTCCCGAACCGTTGAAAAAGTGGGGTTTATCAAGAACCGGTTGAATTTCAATAGGTTTTGTGGCGCTACCTTATAGGGCAATATGGGATCGTCTTGGGCGTTTACCGTGGCGGTCAACGACATGAAAGCAATTAGGGACAGTATGGGTAGGTTTCTTAGTTTCATGGTTGGTTATTATCGAATAACGGTTATGGTACCTTGTTTTAAAATTTCGGAGGTGTTCTTGATTACATAGTAGAACACCATATTTTGTTTAGGAAATGACATTGACGATTGGGGCCAGTTGTTTTGATAACCAGCTTCGTTTACAAGTTCAACACCCTTGTCGTTGTATATGATTATGGTTACCTCTTGTTTGTTGGAATAGGAATTAGGTATTACCCATTGATCGTTTGCCCCATCGCCATTTGGTGTGATCACGTTCGGCACATTAAAGAGGTCTAGGTAAACAACTGTTATTTGTCGTGAAATTTCACAGTTGTCGATAGTGGCGATCAATAAAAACGTTCCTTCCTCGGTAAAGGTCATTGTGCTAGAACTGCCCAAAAGGTTATTGTCGGCATCGAACCATTGGTAGGCCGTGCCCCCACTGGCGGTTACGGTTTTAGAACTTCCCTCGGGAAATACCACATCACCATCTACATCAAGCGTAACAAGGTCGGGATCTAACGGAGCAATGGTTATCTCGTTTGATATCAATTGACATCCGTTTTTATCAAGCACCAATCTGTAGGTGCCCGCAGCGGTTACGGCAAGGGATGCATCGGTTAGGTTGATCGAAGTGCCGTCACGTTCCCAAGAAAAACTTTCGCCGGTCAGGTCGGTGATCGTACTTAGGGTTATGGTATCCGTAGAATTACAATATACGGTACTCGTGCTGTTTATGGCAACTGTTTCGTTGGTCAATAATTGAACGGGCAGCATATTTGAGGCTTCGTTGTAGGTGCTCAAAGTGGCATCTACGGTATAATCACCGTTTTCAGTGGGACTGGTGAGGCTTATGTTTTGGTTGGTCTCTCCCATAATATTCGTGCCGTTTCTTTTCCATTGGTAGGTAAACGTGCTTTCCAATTGTGCGGTAACATCTGACTTCCTTCCATCGCTGGCAACGGCGTTGATAGTGGCCACCTCCAAAACAATACTGGTACTTACACAAAAGGTGTAGGCCGAATCATAGTCAATTATGATTTCAAAAGACGCTGGTGTTACCGCAACGGTATTTTCTGAGTTTTTTATCGTTCCCGGGCAGGTGCCCCCTGCTTGGGTTACTTCAGCATAATAAGTTCCGTCTTGTGCAATATCCAGAGTCGGGTTTGTTGCGCCTCCGATAGCGGTATTGTTTCTGTACCATTGATAGGTTGGCGAAACAGCGTTTGTACTTACGCTTAAAGTTTCAGGTTGTGAAGGCAAGACAACAACATTGGCGGGGTTGTCACGTGTTACCGTAAAATTATCTGCATTGGTCATGGTGACCGCGGCCGAACGTTCGGTACAGATGCCCGTTGCAGCGATCTCTATTTGGTAGTCCCCCTCAAAGCCAGGGGCATTTGCATCAATCGTATAAGAAGTAGCGGTTGCACCTGGGATGACCGAACCGTCCTTAAACCATTGATAGTTCCAGGAAGCATCGGTGGTATTGATGGCCAGTGTTTCCGTATCCCCGGCACAGAGTGCGGTTTTGGTCGGTGGGCTTATTGAAATACCGGCAGCTGCCGCACCGATCGTGGCATCGACCATATTTGAATCGGTATTGCCAGAGAAGGTACAGTCACCATAATCTATAAGGGCTTGGTACATTCCCGTGGTGGCCACGCTAATTGTGTGGCCGGTTTCACCGGACAACAGGGTGCCGCTCCGGTACCAAACATACTGATAGGTTTCCGGGCTGGCTATATTGTCAACTTGCAGGGTTACTGGGCCTGCACTACAAATACTTCCGGGGGGGTTCCCATCGCCCAGCACACTTATATTAAGGTTTGTGGTTATATCCATAAAGAACATATGGTATGCAGAAGCTGATTCTTCATCATCCACCGGATTGGTACTTCTGGCCCTGAGCTTGTAGCCCGCACCTCTAGTATCGGTGGGTATGGTGAAATTTACGTCAAATTCTTTTGAACTGTTGGTGTTTTGGTTGTCAACCCGCGCCAGCTCCACGGCACTTGCGAAACTTCCGTTGGCATCTGAAAGTTCCAGAATAAACTCATTGCCGGCGTTTGGGGCGCCTGCCCATGAAATGGTAACGTCAAATGAATTGAACGGCTCTCCTGCAATAATGTTCCCTGCACATATCGCTGTCCATGCTGTGCTTCCACCTGCAGGCTCGGGAGCCTTCATTGAAATCTGAGCAGAAACCTGCGAAGCCCCCATAAGGAGGAATATCATTATCAATACGCGAAAACGGGACAATATGTTTGGTCTCATAAGTAGTCGTAGTTTTTAGTACTACAAGTTCTATCGTTCAGGTTTGGGCCTTGGATAAAACGTATAATTAATCGTTTGTTTAGGGTGCAGACGTTTCATAGCCGCTTAACGCATTAACAATACAGTATTCAACAACAAATATGTGTTTTAATTACAGTTTGCCGAATTTAATGTTGTATCGGTAAAGAATAGTGTTGTGAAATGCGAGTATTTGTATGCCGAGATTTTTTTGTAGCCTGTATTCACGGCATTTTTGCTACTTTTGCGAGTAGTAAAAATCGATCTGATGAGCGAAACCGAAAGAGCATTGAATTTTATTGAGCATATCATTGAAGAAGACCTTGAGAAGGGCTTTCCGCAGAAGGCATTGCGCTTTCGTTTTCCGCCCGAGCCCAATGGCCACCTTCATATTGGCCATGCCAGTGCGATCTGTCTGAATTTCGGACTTGGCCTACGGTACGGTGCCCCCGTCAATCTTAGGTTTGACGATACCAACCCGGTAAAGGAGGAGCAAGAGTATGTAGATGCGATAAAGAAGGATGTCGAATGGCTGGGATTCCAATGGAGT
>JAJRSY010000109.1 GCA_024278565.1 Bacteroidota bacterium | reverse complement strand
TATTGTGTTTTTGTTTTTTACCTCAACCAAAAGAATAACTCAAGACGGGTTCAATGACATCAAATCATTTAAAGAAGAATGCGCACTGCTTTTGTACAAGATACGTAGAAGATCGTTTACAGCGTATTAAAACCAATATCGGCGCAGTACAGGAAGCTTTGTCTTCTGAAACTAAAAGCAGCGCAGGCGATAAGCACGAAACGGGTAGGGCGATGCTTCAACTTGAGCGTGAAAAACTTGGGGTTCAATTGGCGGAAGCGGAAATAATGGAACGGTCATTGGCAAGGGTCACTTTACAAAAACAATCAGAAACAATAGGTTTGGGCAGTCTGGTAAAAACTTCAAAGGACATTTATTATTTGGCAATTTCAGCTGGTGAACTCAAGGTTGACGGGCTTTCTATTTTCTGTATTTCGGTTGCTACACCTATCGGTCAGTTGCTGCTGGGTAAAAAGATCGGCGACCTTGTATTTTTCAATAAAGAGCAGGTTGAGATTTTGGAAAACGATTAGGGTCGCAGCTAACTTTTAGGATATAAATGAAATAACCACCAACCTTTCTTGACAATTAGTTTGTCTCTCATGCCTTATAGTGGTACTATTTATGCGTACCAAGGGTCGAACGTCGTTTTCAGTATATTCTATGTTTTGGCCAAAGCCGGGCTGCCTGCCGGACCAGACAGGGGGAAGAAGCTATAAAAAACGGCCCAAACAGGACCCTGACAATTTTAAACCCTTGATTTGCATTATTTATATTTGAATGGTATAAGATTAAACAGTAGCTTTAGCAACTAATTTATTGGTTTCAAAAAGAGTTAAAACTATGCACTTTAGTGCATCTCGCTTTAGCTTCTAAAAACACCTGCCTTTGCCGATATGACCGAACAAAGAGTAAACGGCCGTACAGTATCGAGGTTGACCGTCCATATTGTTTGGAGCACAAAGTACGGATATAAAATTTTAAAAGGAGATGTTCAGAAACGTTGTCGAGCGTTGTTGGTACAGATTTGTGACTCAGAGAGTACTTGGAGCATCATCGTAAATCAGATAATGATAATTTTATCCTTGAGTAAGCACGTTTGCTTCCGTACACCTGACTTTAGTCAGATTTAAAAACCTATGGACTTCTAGTCCATAGAGGTTTAGTAACAAATACTAGAATACATGAAAACAAAAATCAACATTGGCCAAGTGCTGGCTTTTTTGGTCTTGATCGTAGGTCTTGGCTGTACTGAAACAGAAAAAGACACCACGCCGTGGGTGGATCTTTTCGATGGCCAAACTTTAAACGGATGGACCCAAAAAGGTGGCAAAGCCAATTATGAAATTAGGGATGGTATGCTTGTGGGCAGTACCGTTCACAATACGCCCAATTCCTTTATGGCCTCTGATAAGATGTACGGTGATTTTATATTGGAATTGGAATACAAAGTAGATTCCAGCATGAACTCGGGCATACAGATACGGAGCAATAGCTTTCCACATTACCGAGATGGAAGGGTACACGGGTATCAGATTGAAATAGACCCTTCTGAAAGGGCATGGAGCGCAGGCATTTATGATGAATCTCGAAGAGGGTGGTTAAACCCCTTGCCCGATAACCTTAAAGCGCAGAAAGCATTTAAACAAATGGGGTGGAACCATTATCGAATCGAGGCGATCGGTGATACCTTAAAAACATGGATCAATGGTGTGCCCGCCGCTCACCTTATCGATGACAAAACCGCCAGCGGATTCATAGGCCTGCAAGTACATAGTATTTATGAAGATAAAAAAGAAGGTACCGAGATCAGTTGGAAAAATATTAAAATTTTGATCGATAGCCTTTCAAAATACAGCAAAGCATCGCCCCTAATACCTATTGTCACTAAGAACAAGCTTGGGGCTGATGAAGCAAAAAAGGGTTGGCAAATGTTGTGGGATGGGGAAACCACCAATGGTTGGCGAGGTGCCCGTTTAGATGGTTTTCCAGAAAAAGGATGGTCCATCGAGAACGGAGAACTTACCGTGGAATCATCTGGTGGCAAAGAATCAAGTGCAGGGGGTGATATTGTAACCACTGAAGTGTACGGTGATTTTGAATTAATGGTGGACTTTAAGATTACCGAAGGAGCCAACAGCGGGATCAAATACTATGTGGACACCGACCTTAATAAAGGTCCGGGATCTTCAATAGGCTTGGAGTATCAGATATTGGATGACACCAAACACCCAGATGCAAAAAAAGGAAGCCATGAAGGCAGTAGAACCATGGCATCGCTCTATGATTTGATAAAAGCAGATAAAAAAAAACACCTAAACCCTATTGGAGAATGGAATACGGTCCATATTGTTTCTAAAGACAATCATGTTGAACATTGGCTCAACGGAATGAAGGTCTTGGAATATGAACGCAAAAGCGATGCCTATAAAAAACTGGTCTCAGAAAGCAAGTATGAAAAATGGCCCAATTTCGGGGAAACTGAAAAAGGGCATATCTTGTTACAAGATCATGGTGACAGGGTATCCTTTAAAAACGTGAAAATCAAATCAAAATAAAAACCAATGACCACAAGACGAAGTTTTATTAAAAAAACAACCGTTGGTACCGCTGCGGTTACGTTGGGCGGAATGGCAATGCCCAGTAAGGCGCACGCTAATATTTTAGGTGCCAATGATCATATCAATTGTGCAATAATAGGGGTTCGCAGTAGGGCAAAGGCCCATATAAAAGCAATTAACGCAGATTCAAATTCAAAAATACTGTACAATTGCGATGTTGATGACGTAATAATAGAAGAACACAATGTATGGTGCCAAAAGAACATTGGGTATGTACCCAAGGTCGAAAAAGATTTTCGAAAAATTTTAGAGGACAAAGACATTGATGCGGTTTTTATCGCGACACCTGAGCATTGGCATGCGCCCATGGCAATACTTGCCCTACAAGCGGGAAAACATGTATATGTTGAAAAACCATGCAGCCATAACCCCCATGAAAACGGATTATTGGTAGAGGCCCGGAAAAAGTACGGAAAGAAAGTACAAATGGGCAACCAGCAACGTTCGGCCAAAACCTCGATCAATGCCATAAAAGATATTAGAGAGGGTATTATTGGTGAGGTTTTCAAAGGAGAAGCCTATTATTCAAACAACCGAGACTCAATAGGTATTGGAAAAAAAATCGACGTGCCCAATACCCTGGACTGGGAAATGTGGCAAGGACCAGCACCTAGAACAGATTACAAAGACAATATACACCCCTATAACTGGCATTGGTTTCGCAATTGGGGCACTGGTGAGGTGCACAATAACGGTACACATGAAATAGATATCTGTCGTTGGGCCTTGGGTGTCGACCTGCCCGAAACCGTAACCTCGTTTGGTGGAAATTATACCTATCAAGATGATTGGGAGTTTGTGGACAACCAACAAGTGACCTATACCTTCGCCAACAATAAGTTCATAACATGGACAGGGCATAGCAGGGTAATACTGAAGCCAGAAAGACCGGGAAGAGGTATTACCATATACGGAACCAAGGGGTCTATTCAATTGGACCGTAATTTTTATAAATTGTTCGATTTACAAGGAAATCCCATTAAGTTCGAGTTCGAAAAATCCACCAGTACAACCACCAATACCATGGGCGAGGGCATATTGGATGTTTCGCACGTAGCCAATTTCTTTGAAGCCATTCGCAAAGACAAGAGCCTTCATGCCGACATCAATGATGCAAGTATTTCCACTATGTTATGCCATTTGGGCAATATGGCCCAAGATGCCGGTGAAACCTTAAAAATAGATACAACTTCGGGCAAGGTGCTCAACAACGAAAAAGCCATGAAGAACTGGAAGAGGGAATATGAACCCGGCTGGGAGCCAAAATTATAGTTTAATATACAACTATTTCAATGTTCTTAAGAGATGTCATAATTAACATGGTGGTAACTGTTCAGCCCCTCTCTTGTCATTCCGAGGTACGAGGAGTCCCTGTGTATGCTTGTTCGGATACCGTTTTGGAATTGATTGCTGATGCAAGTACTTGTACTGAGCCTGCCGAAGTATTGGCAAGAAAGCCTCTGTTCGCAGTTCAATACAGGTGAAAGGGAGTGTCAACACTCCCAATGGATTCCTCACTTCGCCTGCCTGCCGGCCAGGCAGGTTCGGAATGACAAAGGGGGGGGACACTTCGGCTGAACAGTTGCACATGGCGAGAATATACCAATATACGTATTGATTTTCAGTATGTTGAATGAGTTTAAACCCCTAAACTATACCTGCCGGTCAGGCAGGTCCACCAAATTAATAACAGATCAACCCCTAAACACCTATCAAGAATTTAATTATGAAAGAAAATAACAAATTCATACATGATAATTTTCTATTGAAAAGCACCTATGCTGAGGAGCTTTACCACGACTTTGCAAAGAAAATGCCCATCATCGATTATCACAACCATTTGTCACCACAGCAATTGGCCGAAGACAAGATTTTTGATAATATCACAGAGCTATGGATCAATGGAGATCACTACAAATGGCGCGCCATGCGCACTTTGGGCATCGATGAAAAGTATATAACAGGAAATGCCACAGATGCGGAAAAATTTCAAAAATGGGCGTATACCGTACCCTATACCATGCGAAACCCACTGTACCATTGGACGCATATGGAACTTTCAAGATACTTTGGGTCCGACGATTTATTGTCCCCTTCAAATGCAGATACGGTTTATAACGAAACTTCCGAGAAGTTGAATACTACAGGGTACAGCTGTCAAAATCTCATTTCCAAAATGAACGTAGAAGTGTTGTGTACCACAGAGGATCCGACCGATACGTTGGTACATCACCAAAGACTGTCAAAGGGTGATTTCAAGACCAAGGTGAGTACGGCCTTTAGGCCCGACAAAGTACTGCAAATAAGTAATGGAACCTATAATACATATATAGATGAGCTTGAACAGGCATCTGATGTGTCGATCGTTTCTTATGATGATCTTTGCCAAGCCTTAAAAAAACGAATTGTCTTTTTCCATGAAAACGGATGCCGCCTTTGTGATCATGGATTAAGTTTTGTCCCGGCCGAAGATTTTACGGAAAGAGAAGTAAAATCAATTTTTGAAAAGAAAAGAAATGGACGGAAAATCAATGCTTTGGAAGCATCGAAATTTCAAAGCGCACTTCTTTTGTTTTTGGCCGAAAACTACCATGAACAGGGTTGGGTACAACAGTTTCATTTAGGTGCCCTTCGAAACAACAACAGTAGAATGTACAGTCTTTTAGGTCCTGATACGGGTTGGGATTCTATTGGGGATTACCCACAAGGTCAAAGCCTTTCAAAGTTTCTGAATACATTGGACAGTAACGATAAGTTGACCAAGACCATCATATATAACCTTAACCCTGCTGATAACGAGCTAATGGCCACAATGATCGGTAATTTTAATGACGGCAGCGTCAAGGGCAAGGTTCAATGGGGTTCAGGATGGTGGTTTTTAGATCAAAAAGAAGGGATGGTCAATCAGCTAAATGTGCTGTCCAACATGGGGCTTCTAAGTTGTTTTATAGGAATGTTGACCGATTCTAGAAGTTTTCTTTCCTTTCCGAGACATGAATATTTTCGGCGCATATTGTGCAATCTTTTGGGTGAGGACATAAAAAAGGGTGAACTGCCAAACGACATGGCCTGGATCGGTAAGTTGGTGCAAGATATTTGCTACACCAATGCCAAGGGCTATTTTGACCTATAGTTTCAAGTGCACTAGAGTGATGTGGCGGGCTGCTTCTCCAAAAATAGTATTATCACGGATCAACTGATTGCTATTAGTTGTCATTTGCGCCATCTAAAGTTGCACTTACCAGCTTATATATTTTACCGTCAGCCTTGGTCAAAATATACAATTCCCCTTTTGCACCTTTACCAAAATGGAGATCTACCCGGTTGGATCCACAAAGATCTTTGAGGGTTGTTGGCTTCCCGTCAAGGGTAATTCCCCATTCTTTGATTTCAGCCTGTTTTCCTTGTTTTATTTCTGATGTTTTAATGAAAAAAAAATTCCCCAAAGGAATATCACCAAAAAGAAAAAGCCCTTTCAATTGCTGAATGTCACCCTGATAATCAAAACCGCCTGAAATGGCCAAACCTCCCCCACTATGGTCATATTGCGCAATAGGGTAAGTGAAGTTATGAATGCTGTCATTTGCGGGCAGTTGATAAACTAGATCCAAATCTCCTTTCGGGTTTATAACAAAAGAGCCTTC
>JAJRSY010000108.1 GCA_024278565.1 Bacteroidota bacterium | reverse complement strand
GGTTCAAATTAAAACCCCTCCTGCCTTACGGCAGGTTAATTTCTTTGTGGAGTGGTATTTTATAGTAAAATAGAAAAGTTCTTTTTTTTTTTTCCTAACTCCTAACTCCTAACTCCTAACTGATTACTATTTCACTGCTATCATTGAAATCTCTACGTTTACGAATTTGGGTAGGTTGGCTACTTCAACAGTCTCTCTTGCAGGGGCGGTTTCAGGATCAAAATGAGCACCATACATTTCGTTCACTTCAGAAAATTGGTGCATATCTTTAATGAAGATACAGGTCTTAACCACATTTTCAAAGGTCATTTCGGCCTCAACAAGAATGGCCTTGAGGTTTTGCATACATTGTTCGGTTTCTTTCTTGATATCACCTTCGACGAGGGTTCCTGTAACCGAATCGATCGGAATCTGTCCAGAGATATACAAGATGTTTCCGCTCAAAACGGCTTGGTTGTACGGCCCGATAGGAGCCGGGGCTTTAGAAGTATTGATTATTTTTTTCATGGGTTCAAATGTTTTTAATCTCTTAGGGTTTAATTCCCGGCTTGCCTCGCATTAAGAGGAAAGTTTGAAAACCTTAGGTTTTCATTGAAAAAACTTTCTTCCACTAGATGCCTCGTATGCTTGCATCGAGGCAGTTTATTTAAAAACAGGTTTTTTTGTCCACTGTTCACTGTTCACTGTTCACTGTTCATTGTCCATTGTCCACTGTTCATTGTCCATTGTCCATTGTCCACTGTTCATTGTCCATTGTCCACTGTTCATTGTCCACCGTTTATTGCCTTATTCTCGGTGGTTGGCTCCTGTTCTCCCATTTCAGGTCTTTGAGGATAGAGGCTTTTATACCGATAAAGAAATTCCATCTTTCAAATTGCCCAAAGGGGGTCCAGTTAAAGCGCATGGTAAAACTTTTAAGGTCACGTTCGACCCGTAGTTGTGTGAGTGTAAAACCTTTGCCCTTGAAATCATATCCGGTAGATCCACCGACCTTCCATCTGGGCGATAGGTCAATATTGCCCGAAACCATTAGTGCATGATTGTTGAATTCGTTCTGCCGTGCCGAATTGGAATATGATGCGGAATAGGCCAGCCTAAAGTCCCAGGGTATTTTTGTTGAGAAAATGGGATTTTCAATATCCGCATCTTTCTTTTGGTCTTGCTCTCCGCCGTAATCAAAATCATCGGCCCTTCCGAAGAGGTCATCGTCCCTACCGCCACTTGAAGCTACGTAATCATATTTACCGATTTCCTCTTCCCCCTCTTCCTCCTCTTCTTTCTTGTCGAACATTTCGCTTGAAATTGAATACCCGATGTTAATATTGGCTCTGGTCAACCGCAAGAGACTGCCGCCGTTATTGATGTTAAAAGTATTGAATCGCCTGCCGTTGTTGTCAATGGCATAGGGGTCTAGATTGGCCGAAAAATTGATTGACATTTTGTTGTCCAAGATATTGGTGCCTCCACTGATACTGAGTGGGCTTAGTCTTAAGGAATCAGTTTCAAGGTTGTAGCCGGTTGAGATATTGAAATTACTTAATATCGGAACTTTTTTAGGTTCGAGCACTGTAGAGTCTTTGTCCCTGACTTTTGCTTCCAGAATGTTTGCCAAAGAAAAATTCAGACTATTCGATTTACCCAGACGCGGGGCGCCGTTCAATGTACCTTCAAATCTACTGTATTGCACCACTTTTCCATTTTTGTCGATATATTCATCATAAAACTGCTCAAAAGAAGGCGCATAACCATAGTTCAATGAAGGTTGCATCACATGGCGTATGGCCTGTATTTTTTTGTCTTCCCCTAAATTAAAAGTACCGTAGATGGTGGTTCCGATACTGGCATTAAAGCTATAGGTGTTGTAACGGTCAAAACCACTTATCGTATCTCTCACCACCTTGTCAAGATCCGCATCATAACTTTGGTCAAAAGTATCAAGGGACCAAGCATCTTCATAATTACCGTTCACACTTACACTAAAAAATTTGGCGACCTTAAAGTTGGTGCTGATAGGTATGCGGTGTTTGGCCCCTACTTTGGCGTTGTCGAACATTCTGCCAGATCCAAAATCGCCATCATTGGTGGTCAATTGGTTTTGGGCATTCAGATCATACTGAAAATTAATATTCTGTAGTGCCCCTTTCTTGATACCATCTCTTTTGGCAAAGGGGAAAATACGCTCCATACTCGCCTGTAAGGTGGGTAGGGTCATGTTGATGTTGTCTTTATTGCTATTGTCTGCACCAGCAGAAGTGAGTTGGTTATGTGTTGCGGTCAAACTAATATTTACAGATGGGTAGGCAGGAAAGGTCTTTGAGTATGAAATGGACGAGGACATGGTATTGTTCAATACGTTGGCGGTATTGACCTGGTTCAATGAATTACGAAAATATTGGCTGCTTCCCAGATTCACCGATGCGGAAAACCTTGAATTGGGGCTGGCCTTGGTATCTTGGGAGTGCGATATTTGAATGTTATAGTTCGAGCTTTTGCTGAAATCACTGAACCCTTTTTGGCTGTTGACCAGATTTTCAAACCTAATGTTCACATTGCCCCTGTACCTATAGCGTTTGGCATAGACTGATTGGCTCCTAAACCCATAACTTCCGTTCGTGTAATAATCCCCGGTCAGGGTAAGGTCAACATGGTCGCTTATGGGTATGTAATAGCCACCGTTTTGAATGAAATAACCACGGTTGGGATCATTGCCGATACTTGGCATCAATACCCCTGCACTTCGCCCGACGGCCATCGGAAAGTAGGCGAAGGGCAGTGCAATGGGAGTGGGCACATCGGCAATATAGAGGTTGCTGAAGCCAGCGATAACTTTCTTCTTGGGTACAAACTTGGCTTTTCTGACCCTGATGTAATAGTCGGGATTAATCGTGTCTTGCGAAGTGGTTATTCGAGCCTCGCTCAAAAAATAGACCGAATCGTTTTCTTTTTTTGTGATGTCGGCATATATTTTCATGACATCACTGCCCAATTGCCCGAGACCTGCCGATTGCTCAGTTCGCGAATTCCAGATAATGGCCTTTTGGGTGTCGAAATTAAATCGAATCGAATCGGGTATGACCACATTCTCACCTTGTTTAAAATAAGGTAGTTGAGAGTAATTACCCAAGGAGTCTTTTATGCGACCGGCATAGACTTCGTTTTTTACATAGTCCATTATTATGATTCCCGCCTTCAGCTCGGTATCTTGGTAATAGATTTCAGCCTCGTTATAAAGGTATATTTTTTGATTTTTCTGGCTCAGAATAATCGAATCTTTCGCTTTGTAGTTTATTTTGTCAAGCAATAGTTCTTGCTTCCCATTTATTGAATCTACTTGGGTCGAATCTGATAAAACGCTATCCTTGACCACCGGTGCTGGAAAAAGTGGGGCAATGATGGTATCCCGCTCTGCTTTTATGGGTAAGGTCACAATTTTATCTTCTTGTGAAAGCCCTGAAAACATACCCACAAAAAGCAGTAATAGGAAAAGTAAATGATGTTTGTTTGATTGCAATGCTATATATCCTATTTTTGTAACAGTTTGGCGTAACTTTAGGAGATCAAACTTACATATATTTTTTGTTCCCCTTGTAGGGTATTACGATAAATTTAACCATAATGAAAACATCAAAATACCTTGATTTTATGAGCATGAAACGTTTTTTTGTTGTCCCGTTTTTAGTGCTGACCCTTTTGCTGGTGTCCTTTATGGGCAATGATGCCCATGATGGGGATGATGGTAAGTTCGTAGTTGTTTTAGATGCCGGGCACGGTGGGCATGACCCCGGAAACCTTGGAAATGGGTATTTAGAGAAGAACATTGCCCTTAATATTGTGTTGAAAGTGGGTGAGATATTGCAGGCCAACCCTGACATTAAGGTAATTTATACCAGAAATGACGATACTTTTGTGGATTTGTACGTAAGGGGTGAAATTGCGAATAAAGCAAATGCAGATCTTTTTGTCTCGGTTCATTGTGATTCCCACACATCAGATGCGCACGGTGCCGGTACATTTGTTTTGGGCCTGCATGCCAACGAACAGAATTTTGAGATTGCCAAGAAAGAAAACTCGGTTATTTATTTGGAAGACAATTACGAGACCAGATATGCCGATTATGATATAAACTCACCCGAGTCGGTAATAGGCCTTACCATAATGCAGGAAGAATTCTTGGATCAGAGTATTTCATTGGCAAAGACCATTCAAGATAATTTTTCTGACAAGTTAAAGCGAAAGAACCGTGAGGTGAAACAAGCTGGTTTTATTGTACTGCACCAAACCTTTATGCCCAGTGTGTTGGTAGAAGCTGGCTTTCTCACCAATGATGATGAGGGGGCCTACCTCAATTCACAAAAGGGACAATCAGAAATGGGTGCGGCAATCGCAGAGGCGATATTGGCGTATAAAACAGGTGTGCAGCCAAATGTGTCGCAAGAGGGTAGACCAATGCGAGACCAGATAGAAATGGTAGAATCTAAAGAAGCCTTGGAGGAAGAGGCTGCAGATGCGGCGGAACAGTTTAAGAACAACCCGGGTGAGGATCCAACGGTAGAAAATCCAATTGTTGGGAAGCCTGTTGAGGAACAAGGGATAGTGGAAGAAAAAATTGAACAAATAGAGGATAAAGTAGAAGAGGTCGAGAAATTAACCGAGGAGCTGCCCGTTGTTGTCGAGGAAGCCCCCGAGATGGTGGAGGTTGAAAAAGAGTCACCTGAACCTCCTTCAGAACAAATGCCAGCAAGTAAAGAAGGGGTTATCGTATCCGAGACACCTATTGTCATTGAAAAGGTTGAAGAAGAAGTGAAGAAGCCGGTTGAGACGGTAGTTGTAGAAAAAGAGGAAGTAATTCAGTCCAAAATTAAGTCCAAAGAAGTTGTTGGGACGGTAGAAAAGAGCCCTGCCATTATATTTAAGGTACAATTGTTGGCCAGTTCAAAAAGCCTGCCCTTGGAACCAGGTAATTTCAACGGACTCAACACCCTTTCAAAAGAGCCTTACAAAAACCTTTTTAGGTATATGTACGGTAGTGCCAGCACATATAAAGATGCCAAACTTTTAAAATCGAATGCAGATTTAAAGGGGTATACCACCTCATATATTGTGGCCTATAAAGATGGTGTGCGCATACCAACACCCGAAGCGATAAAAATGGCTCCGGAATAATAGTTGTGTCCGATATTTATTTCTAATTTTGTTAAGAACCTTAAAAAACCCGTTTCTATTGAAGTTGTCCAGGGAAATTAAAACAGGATTGATTGTGATCATGGGTATTGTGTGCGTCATTTTCGGCTATAGTTTCCTGAAGTCCACCCCGCTTTTTGATGATAGTATTACCCTATATGCGGTTTATGATCAGGTTGGAGGGTTGCAGCCCGGTACCGCAGTCTCAATTAACGGCTATAACGTCGGTAAAGTGAACGACATTAGGTTTAAAGATGCAAAGGGTAATTTATTGGTCACCTTTTCGGTCAAAAAAGAGTTTGCTTTTTCCAGAAACAGTACCGTTGAGTTATACGACACGGGAATAATAGGAGGTAAGGCCTTGCAAATAAACCCCATTTTTGACGGATTCCCCAATGCTTCTAAACACGATACGTTAAAAACATTGATTCGACCGGGCTTGACTGAATTGGCACAACAAAAACTCACCCCCTTGTTCGAGAAGTTCGAGTCGGCGGTAACCGAGGCCGATTCAGTACTGCTAAATGTAAACCAGGTTCTGGATACTAGAACAAAAAAAGATCTTCGGCAAGCCATTACAGGTCTTAGCGAGCTAATGACAAGCCTAAATACCAGCGGTAAAATTTTGAACAGGATACTCAAGAGCAATGAGGGAAAACTTGAAGGGTCTTTGACCAATTTTGAGGAACTTACTTCAAATTTCGCCAAGCTTTCGGATTCTCTCAATAATGTCGGGCTGGGCCGTACCTTGGCCAGTCTAGAATCTACGGTCGCAAATTTGGACAAGTTGTTGGGCCGGATCGAAAAAGGAGACGGTACTTTGGGCAAGCTCATGAAAGATGAAGAACTGTACGGTAACTTGAACAACGCATCAAGAGAGCTCGATCTGCTCTTGCAAGATTTCAGGTTGAACCCAAAACGATACGTTAACGTATCGGTCTTTGGTAAGAAACAGAAAGACTATGCGGTGCCAGACGCAGATCCTGCCGAAAAAACCAAAAATTAAGTGATGGAATTTCTTCCCAATATCATATTTATAGTCCTTCTCGGTGTTGGTCTTGGTTTCTTTGTCAGGAATGTAAAACGTCTTCGTCGAAATATAAAACTAGGGAAAGATGTTGAGGTCGCCGACAACAAATCGCTGCGGTGGAAGAACATGGCCAAAATTGCCCTAGGCCAGAGCAAAATGGCAGTAAGGCCAATAGCGGGGGCACTTCATGTAATTGTGTATGTGGGCTTTATCATCATCAATATTGAGGTGTTGGAGATTATTTTTGATGGAATTTTGGGTACTCATCGCATTTTCGCTCCCATGGGCGCTATATACAATTTTCTGATTGCTTCTTTTGAGGTATTGGCCTTGTTGGTGATTATTTCGGTAGTTGTTTTTTGGGCACGTCGCAATATCATACGTCTACAGCGTTTTATAAAACCTGAAATGAAGGGTTGGCCAAAGAATGATGGAAACCTCATTCTTTATATAGAAACAGTATTGATGTCGCTCTTTTTGATAATGAACGGCGCAGATTATCAATTGCAGCTTAACGGAGTCGAATATTATGCAAGTGAGGCCGGAATAATGGGTTCCTTTCCCATTAGCCAGATGATGCTGCCGCTGTTTGAGGGCTTGTCAACGGTTACCTTGGTTTTGATCGAACGTACGGCATGGTGGTTGCATATTATAGGTATCCTCTTCTTTTTGAACTACCTCTATTATTCAAAGCATTTGCATATTTTATTGGCATTCCCCAATACCTATTTCGGAAAGTTGGTGCCACAGGGCCAATTCAAAAATTTAGATGCGGTAACCAAAGAAGTGAGATTGATGATGGATCCGTCGGTAGATCCATTTGCAGTACCTGTAGCTGGCGAAGGTGACCCTGTACCAGAAAAGTTCGGTGCTTCAGATGTGATGGATCTGAGCTGGGTTCAGTTACTGAACGCATATACCTGTACCGAATGTGGGCGTTGTACCAGCGAATGCCCGGCCAACCAAACAGGTAAAAAGTTGTCTCCCCGAAAGATAATGATGGATACCAGGGACCGGCTTGAAGAAGTGGGCAAAAATATAGAGGCCAACAAGGGCGGGTTTGTTGCCGACGGCAAACAGTTGTTGGGTGATTATATCACAAATGAGGAATTATGGGCCTGCACCTCGTGCAATGCCTGTGTACAAGCTTGCCCTGTGAGCATTGACCCATTGTCGATTATTATGGATATGAGGCAGTACCTGGTCATGGAGCAGTCAGCGGCACCCTCTGACCTGAACAACATGATGGGGAATATAGAGAATAACGGAGCCCCATGGCCCTTCAACCAAATGGACCGGTTGAATTGGGCAAAAGAACCCTAAGGGCTTATTACAAAGTAAATTACCTCGGGGCAAGCTTGCCTGCCGGCAAGTCAAAAGATCAAAGGTCAAAGGCGAAAAAGATTTAGCGTCTAACGTTTAAAAGGTAAAAAGGTCAAATGTGAAAAGATCCAAAGTCAAAAGATTTAGTGTCCAATGTCTAACACCTGCCTGCAGGTCTATTAGTCTATTGTCACTATATTAATAACTGACCTTACGCAAAATAGTTACATTTACGCCACATTTTGATATTGATTTGTTGATAACTCCTTAATTTGTTGCATAGCATATTTTAAAGCGTTGTAATAAATTTTATCTTTTAAAGCAAAGGCAT
>JAJRSY010000107.1 GCA_024278565.1 Bacteroidota bacterium | reverse complement strand
GTTAAAAATAAAGACTAAAATAGATGAAACAGTTTATGAAAAAGGAATTAAGATATCTGATAAAGAGTTGGGGGAAATAAATATTATTAGAAATGAATTTCATGGAGAATGGAACTACACAATCAAACCAAAACTGTAAATGTTATTTTGTATCACGCCCTAGGTCAACTGGATATGATAGTAACATTCGACTTCAGTGCCCCCGGCACATCAACCTCTTCTGAAATTCCGCTGGAAGAACAAAAGGAAATGGGGCTCAGTGATGGATTAATACGTTTTTCGATCGGGCTTGATAATGACATCCGAAGAACTTATAAAACCATGAAAAACTGCATGGGTGAATTGAAAATACTTGGCAAATAACAACTATTTGGTTTAGAGATAAAGGGGGTTGCACAGCAGTTGGCAAAATCGTAATATTACGGGATAACAAAAAACACCAAATGCAAAGCCAAGACCTAGACCACAACGACCCAAAAGACGAGAACATTGTGGAAAATAAGGAATTGGGCATTTGGGAGGCACTGCTGCCAGTAGTCATTTTAGTAGGCATGCTGGCCTATAATGTGTTTGTTTTTGGCGATGATGCGCTAAGTGGATCCAATCAGTTTATACTGTTATTGGGCGGGGCGGTCGCTGCCGTTGTTGGGTTCTTCAACAAGGTATCGTACAAGCAAATGATGGCCGAGGTGGCCGAAAATGTAAAATCGACCACGGGGTCCTTATTGATACTTCTCATGGTTGGTGCTTTGTCTGGCACTTGGCTGATCAGTGGTATTATTCCGTCAATGATTTATTTTGGGTTACAAGTACTCAACCCCACCATCTTTCTAGCTGCCTGTGTAGTTATATGTGCCATAATATCAATTGCCACAGGTAGTTCTTGGACAACCTCTGCCACCGTCGGCATCGCTTTGATAGGTATTGGTGAAGCTTTGGGCATTTCTTTGGGCATGACCGCCGGTGCAGTTTTATCGGGTGCTTATTTCGGGGACAAACTCTCTCCTCTGAGCGACACTACCAACCTTGCACCGGCCATGGCAGGCGGTGAACTTTTCACCCATATCAAATACATGACCATTACCACCATACCGACCATTACAGTCACGCTGTTGGTCTTTATCGTTCTGGGCTTTACCATTGACACAAGCGGAACGGCCGATACGGCATCTATTTTAGCATCAATAGACCAGAGTTTCAACATTTCCGGTTGGCTGTTCTTGGTGCCTATTGTGGTCATTTTCTTAATAGTAAAGAAAGCACCACCCTTATTGGCATTGTTGATAGGTACTCTTTTGGGCGGTGTGTTCGCCTTGATCTTTCAACCGGAAATCGTAGCCACTATCGGGGGCGGTGAAGGTTTGAATTTTGTTACCGGCTATAAAGGGGTGCTGAACGCCATAACGGTGGCCACCTCGATAGCCACAGACAATCAAACCCTTAACGATCTGTTTTCATCAGGTGGAATGACCGGAATGCTGGGCACCATCTGGTTGATCATCTGCGCCATGGTCTTTGGTGGAATCATGGACGGTATCGGAGCACTTGCCCGTATCACAAAATCGCTGCTGCGTATGGCAAAAACCACTTTTGGGCTTTTTGCAAGTACGGTGACCAGTTGCTTGGCATTGAACGTGACCGCCTCCGATCAGTATTTGGCCATAGTCGTACCAGGTAAAATGTTCTCTAAAGCATATAAAGACAGGGGTCTGGCACCTGAAAACCTAAGTAGGACCCTAGAAGATTCAGGTACCGTAACATCGGTATTGATACCTTGGAATACCTGCGGCGCGTACCATAGCGGTGTTTTAGGGGTAAGTGTGGCAGAATATTTCATCTACGCCATCTTCAATTGGCTAAGTCCGTTTATGACGTTGTTGTTCGCAGCCTTGAATATTAAGATTCGACAACTCACCTCAAAATAGACCGGTTATAAGCAAATTCTATTTGAGAATAAAAAAAAAAATTGATTCTACTTTTGAACTTCTCCCTTTGCTAACTAAATTTGTACTTTTCTTCCCATAATGGGAAGAATTGAATATTAATAATCCTTAAAAAAAAAAATCAAATGGCATTCGTAGGAAAAAAATTCCCCAACATCAGCGTAGACGCAATGAACGAAATGGGCGATACTTTTAAAGTAAACGTCTTGGACGAAGCAGTGAAGAACAAGAAAAAAGTATTGCTGTTCTGGTACCCAAAAGATTTTACCTTCGTTTGCCCGACCGAGCTACATGCTTTTCAAGAAGCAATGGCTGAATTCGAAAAAAGAAACACCATCATTATCGGTGCTTCTTGTGATACGCCCGAAGTACATTTCGCCTGGTTGAGCACAGCTAAGGATAATGGAGGAATTGAAGGCGTCACCTACCCTTTGTTAGCGGACAGCAACAGAAACCTGTCTAAAGTTCTTGGCATATTGGATATCACCTCTGAAACTTATGATGAAGGTACTGACAGCTTACAGCTTGAAGGCGATAACGTAACCTACAGAGCAACTTATTTAATCGATGAGGAAGGTACCGTACAGCACGAGGGAATAAACAATATGCCCTTGGGCAGAAATGTACAGGAATTTTTACGCCTGATCGATGCATTGGCCCATGTACAGGAAAAAGGCGAGGTTTGCCCTGCAAATTGGGAAGACGGTAAAGATGCCATGACCGCCGATAGATCTGGTGTAGCTGATTATTTAGCTTCACATTGAAAACAATGTACAGTTGACAATGGGTTATGGGAATCTACAAATAAACGGGAGACCATCAACGAGCAACGAGAAACAGTGCACAGTTGGCGATCAACGAACAACAAAATTATAGATTATGCTCTTAGAATTGGAACAAGATAATTTACACGAGATCATTTTAGAGAACAAGGATGTGATCGTTCAGTATTCAGCATCATGGTGTGGCAACTGTCGCATTATGAAGCCGAAATTCAAAAAAGAATCAAGCGAAAACGAGGATATGCTTTTTGTTTTGGTAGATGCAGAGAAGTTTCCTGAATCCAGAAAATTGGCAAAGGTCGACAACCTGCCCACGTTTGCGTTTTTTGGCAATGGGGAGTTGAAAAATCAAGTACAGACCAACAAATATGATGTTTTAAAAGAGCTGATCCATGAAGCTACCAGTAATTAAGCACCTTGCGAATTTCATTCAAGAGAACGATGAAGATTTTGTGATCGAGACCATTGAAACCCTAGAGGCACTTACAGAGGTTTCCTCTCTTAAAGACGGGGAAATTGATGTTATAGGAGAACTGATCTCAAATATGTACGGTGCTTTGGAAGTACACAAATCAATTAAAGAAGGTGCGTCACAAAAAGAAGCATTGAATGTATTTATGAAACGGGTTGTAGGTTCAATAGACACCTAAGCGGTATTGCAGTTTTCAATTTTTAGTAACTTATCAGTATTGGGAGGAGAGTTAAAATATTGAAAATCAACATGCCGTTGATTTTAAACGCAAAGTTCGCCAACCTGCCTGCCGGCAGGCAGGGATTTACGCAAGGTTCGCAAAGTCATATTATATTGGTTTTAAATACTTTGCGAACCTTGCAGTTTTTCCTTGCGCTCCTTGCGTTTAGATTTTCGTTCCGGTACTCAAGAGGTCGGTTCTAAAACTTGATGCTGATTAGTTACGATTTTTTTAATATGATCGTCCCAACTTTTTGTTGAGAACCCAAAATATCAGCCAATAATTTTTTAACTTCACGTCAAATCCAAAAATCAAGACTATGGCTACGGTAACACTAAAAGGAAATACGATACACACTCTGGGAAGCTTACCTACATCGGGTAATAGTGCTCCTGATTTTCAATTGACAAAAAATGACCTGTCGATAACCACTCTGGTAGATTATAAGGGCAAGAAGGTGGTGCTCAACATATTCCCAAGCATTGATACGGGCACTTGTGCCCAGTCTGTTCGTGAGTTCAACAAAGAGGCTTCAGGCTTGAACAACACCGTAGTACTTTGCATTTCAAAAGACCTGCCCTTTGCGCAGGCTCGATTTTGTAGTGCTGAAGGTATTGAAAATGTTGAAATGCTCTCAGATTTCAGAGATGGTAATTTCGGAAAATCGTACCAAGTTGAATTCACAGATGGGCCGCTGCAACCACTCCACTCTAGGGCAGTAGTAGTCCTAAATGAAAACGGAAACGTACTTTATACTGAACAGGTCGGTGAAATTGTTGATGAACCCAATTACAAAGCAGCACTGGAAGCCATAGTAAATGCCTAAAGAATCTTTTCTCAAAAACAGGGTAAAAAGTGTGGGCTTTGCATTGCGTGGGGCCTTTCTTTTGATACGCACGGAAGCCAGTATCAAAATTCAAGTATTTATAGCTATTATAATGACCGCTGCAGGGTTCTATTTTGAAATTTCCAACACCGAATGGGTATTGCAGATTCTAACCATTGCCATGATCTTAGGCGTGGAAGGCCTGAACACCGCTATTGAAAAAACAGCCGATTATGTGCAGCCGGAATTCGATACCAAGATCGGTTTTATAAAAGACATCTCGGCAGGTGCGGTTATGCTGGTCTCCATAGCCGCCACCATTATCGGGTGCATCATTTATCTGCCAAAGATTTTCTGAATCAAAAAATGCAAACACCCACAATAGTAACTGAACTCGTTTAAATTTGTATTTTTACCCCCAGAATAGAGTTGTTGATGGCAAAAAAGATAAAAAAGAAAAAGCCCCAAAAGGCAAAAAAAGGCAGGTCTTTTAAATTATCAAAGCAAAATAAAATCATACTGGGAAGCCTGTTGGCGCTTTTCAGCATTGCGCTGTTCTTTTCATTCGTGTCATTTTATTTCAACTGGCAAGACGACCAGAGCCTACTCACCGAATTTCAAGATAGAAATGAACAGGCCAAAAACCTCCTCAACAAATTTGGTGCGACGGTAAGCCATTTTTTTATTTACAAAGGTTTCGGGATCGCTTCAATAGCACTACCAATCTTACTATGCCTGACCGGACTTTATATGTTTCTTGGGTTCGGTCAAAAGGGAATGCTCAAAAAATGGATCTGGGTACTGGTCTTTACCATCTGGCTATCAATTGCCCTTGGCTTCTTCGCCTACGAACAACCTCTTTTAGGTGGTATGGTCGGGTATGAAATGAACGATTTTCTACAAGACTATATTGGCAAAATAGGCGTTTTGCTGTTGCTGTTGTTCGGGTTGGTTTTTATTCTGGTACGCTTGTTCAAATTCTCTCCTGAGGGCATAGGCAACTATTTTAAGGAAAAATCGGGCTCCTTAAAACCTAAATCCAAAGGGAATGCCAGCTCTGATTTAGAAAACAACACCGTACAGCTCGATATTGATGATGGACCCCAAGAAGTTATTGACACTTATACCCATAAAGAAGATATTCCACCTCTGGTCGTCGACGAACCGGTTCTAGAAAATACTGGGGCAAAGGAGGGGGAAGGGCTGACCATGCAGGTCGAGAAGATCATTGAGGAAAAAGAAGAAAAAGACAATCTTGCAGATAGGCTTGTTGACGATTTTGGGGAATTTGACCCTACATTGGAATTGGGCAACTATAAATTCCCTTCCATTGACTTGTTGGATTCCCATGGAGATACCAGTGGCATTACTATAAATCAAAAAGAACTTGAGCTGAACAAAAACAAGATCGTAAGTACGCTTAAAAACTATAAAATCGGCATCTCTCAGGTCAAAGCGACCATAGGGCCGACCGTTACGCTTTATGAAATAGTACCCGAGGCGGGGGTACGCATTTCAAAAATAAAGAACTTAGAAGATGATATCGCCCTATCGCTCGCTGCATTGGGCATTCGGATCATTGCACCTATTCCCGGCAAGGGAACCATAGGTATTGAAGTCCCCAATAAAAATGCCACCATTGTCTCTATGCGTTCGGTAATCGCATCAACCAAGTTTCAAAAGGCCGAAATGGCTTTGCCAATCGCCTTTGGCAAGACCATCAGTAATGAAACCTTTGTGGTTGATCTTGCAAAAATGCCCCACCTACTTATGGCAGGAGCCACGGGGCAAGGTAAATCAGTTGGTCTCAATGCAGTGCTGACCTCTTTATTGTACAAGAAGCATCCCGCTGAAGTGAAATTTGTACTTATCGATCCAAAAAAGGTCGAACTGACACTTTTTAATAAAATCGAACGTCACTTTTTGGCGAAATTACCCGACTCTGAAGATGCAATCATAACCGACAACACCAAGGTAATACATACATTGAATTCATTATGTATTGAGATGGACAATCGCTATGAATTATTGAAGACCGCCTTCGTCCGCAATATCAAAGAGTACAATGTAAAATTCAAGGCGCGCAAGCTCAACCCGAACGATGGCCATATGTTTTTACCGTATATCGTTTTGGTCATTGATGAATTTGCCGACCTGATCATGACCGCCGGTAAAGAGGTAGAAACCCCAATTGCGCGCTTGGCACAATTGGCAAGAGCGATCGGTATACATTTGATCGTTGCAACGCAGCGCCCATCGGTAAATGTGATCACGGGGATCATCAAGGCAAACTTTCCGGCACGTATCGCTTTTCGGGTCACTTCAAAAATAGATTCAAGAACCATTTTAGATGCCCAGGGTGCGGATCAATTGATCGGGCGTGGTGATATGCTTTATACACAGGGGAATGAGGTAACCCGCATTCAATGTGCATTTGCAGACACCCCCGAGGTTGAGAGGATAACTGATTTCATCGGATCGCAAAGAGCCTACCCAGAGGCCTATCTGCTACCGGAGTATGTAGGTGAGGATTCTGGCACAGCTATTGATAATAATGTTTCGGATAGGGATGCACTTTTCCGTGATGCTGCGGAAGTTATTGTAATCGCCCAACAGGGTTCGGCCTCATTGATACAACGCAAATTAAAGTTAGGGTATAACCGAGCAGGAAGAATTGTCGACCAATTGGAGGCAGCTGGCATCGTTGGCCCCTTTGAAGGCAGTAAGGCACGACAGGTTCTGGTTCAAGACCTGATCGCATTAGAACATTTACTTAACAATGAAATACAATAGAATGAAAAAATTATTTTTATTGCTAGCAATATGTACGGTCAATGTGGCCCTCTCGCAAAATTCAGACAAGGCTAAAACCTTGTTGGATGAAGTCTATACCAAAGTAAAGGGATACGAGAACATCTTCGTCGATTTCAAGTATGTACTGAACAACGAAGAGGCAGACATCAGTTCTGAAACACGGGGCGATGTGACCTTACAAGGAGACAAATACCTTTTTAATTACTTGGGAACGCAACAACTTTACGATGGCAATAAGGTCTACACCATAGTACCAGAAAATGAAGAAGTCACCATTGAGGATAAGTCAGACGAGCAAAACGCCTTGACTCCTTCTAAAATGTTTACCTTTTACAAGGAAGGACACAGTTATACTTGGGATATTTCCCAAAATGTAAATGGTCGAAAAATACAGTACGTCAAACTGGTACCGATGGACACCAATGCAGAAATCAAATCAATACTCATGGGTGTCGATGCCGAGACCAAACACATCTATAAACTTATCTACACTGGCAAGAACGGTACAAAGACAACCATAACCGTTAATTCTTTTAAAACAAACCAGCCTTTGTCAAAAACCTTGTTTACTTTTGATGAGACCAAGTACAAAAACAAGGGGTATTACATTTTGAAAAACTAGTGACGGGTCGAAATTGAATTGACAAACATCGCATTGCGAGTACAAATCATTTTTTACCAAAATTATGTCTGAGTATATTTTTAATTCCTCTATTGTACCTGCGCAAAGTATGATTTTCGTAAATCAAAGCTTATAACTTAACGCAGTCACTTTGAGAATTTTAGACCGGTATATCCTATCACGATTTCTTTTTAACCTGATCAGTTCGTTTGTAATAATGATGTTCATCTTCATATTTCAATCGATATGGCTGTTTATCGATGATTTGGCGGGCAAAGGCCTGGATCTAATGATCATCGGAAAATTTTTTTTCTACAAAATGCCAGAACTGACCGAAAAAGTACTGCCCCTTACCGTTCTTCTTGCTTCGTTGCTGACTTTTGGATCCTTGGCCGAGAACTATGAGTTCGCCGCTATGAAGGCATCGGGCATTTCACTGCAAAGAGCCATGTTGAGCATCATTGTCTTTATTGTTTTTCTAGGAGGGGTCACTTTTTATTTTGCCAATAGTGTCATACCCGCATCTGAACAAAAAATATACAACCTACGACGTAACATCGCCAAACTAAAACCTGCAGTCGCAATAACAGAAGGGGTTTTTAGTGATTTTGAAAGTGCCGACATGAACATTAAGGTAGATAAAAAACATGGAGACAACGACAACTTTCTTGATAATGTGATCATTCACCAAAAAACAAAAAGCAATATCAATTTTAGGGTCATCAAGGCCAAAACCGGCGAACTCAAAAGCAGTGAGGACTCCGATATCATTCAATTACAACTGAACGATGGCCATTTATACCAAACCGTGGAAACAAAAGGAAAGGAAAAAAGAAAGTTTCCCTTTGCAAAAGCCACGTTTGAAACGTATACCATGAACATCGACCTTACGGAATTTAATAATGTGGACCTTGAGGAAGAACGGGACATTCAAACTGATAAAATGAAAAACGTCTCTCGCCTGAACAAAGATATAGATTCGCTCAAGAAAGATAATCTTAGAATCGTAAAGTCGTTTTCAAAAAATATTTCAAACCGCATGAGCGTATTTGTACCCAGTCCTAAAATAGATACCACCGTGGCCAAAACCAAAAAAGATTCCCTCTTGGCTGCAACAAAGCCCTCCCCGAATGCCGATTTGGAAGATATCGTAGGTTTGTTTCCAGAGTGGCAACAGGTACAATTATTGAATTCCGCTAAAAATTCAACTACGAATGTGCTGACATCCATCCAAGGAAAAAGGAAAGAACTCAATAAAAGGTATGAGATTTACAGAAGGCACATTCTTTCATTGCATAAAAAATATGCTTTGGCATTCTCATGTATTATACTGTTCTTTGTCGGAGCACCATTGGGTGCGATTATTAGAAAAGGCGGACTGGGACTGCCAATGGTCATAGCCGTTATTTTGTTTTTGGTCTTTTACTTTATTGGTGTGTTTTCAGGCAATTACTCCAATAAGGGCAACATACACCCTATTCTTGGGGCATGGCTACCCACCTTGATCATGTTGCCATTAGGCATAATGCTTACCAAAAGGGCAACCGCAGATAAGGGTTTAATGAGTTTTGGTAGGATAATCGATTTTTTCAAAGTATTGTTCAAAAAGAAAGATACAACAACATGATTGCCAACAAACAAAAAAAAATACAACTGAATACGATTGAAGAAGCCATTGATGCTGTTCGAAAAGGGAAGGTCATTATTGTCGTCGATGATGAAAATCGTGAAAACGAGGGTGACTTTATAGCGGCTGCAGAACTGGCCACCCCAGAAACCATCAATTTTATGGCCACCCATGGCAAAGGGTTGATCTGCTCACCGCTCACTGAAACCCGTTGTCGGGAATTGGGCTTACAAATGATGGTGAACAACACTACCGACCCAATGGAAACCGCGTTCACCGTATCGGTCGATTTACGTGGAAACGGTGTAAGTACCGGAATTTCGGCAGCTGATAGGTCCAAGACGGTTTATGCGCTGACCGATCCGGAAATAAAACCGTATGATCTGGTCCGGCCCGGACATATTTTTCCTCTAATTGCCAAAGAAGGTGGGGTCTTGCGAAGAACCGGGCATACAGAGGCGGCCATAGATTTTGCGCGTTTGGCAGGGCTTCGCCCAGCTGGGGTCATTGTTGAGATCATGAACGATGATGGTAGCATGGCACGACTGCCCCAACTAATAGAAGTAGCCAAGAAATTTGATCTAAAGATCGTTTCGATCGAAGACCTGGTAGCGTACCGTATGGAACATGATAGCCTTATCGAAAAGGAAGCCGATTTTGACATCACCACCCGTTTCGGTGATTTTAGACTGCGCGCCTATAAACAGACGACGAACAATCATGTACACATTGTACTTACAAAAGGCAGTTGGAACAAAGATGAAAAAGTATTGACCCGGATCAATTCAACACTGGCCAACAATGATATACTGGGCACATTGACGAACAACCCCAATAAAAAGCTGGAAGCCATGTTCCAAGCCATCAACAATGAGGGCAAAGGTGCATTTGTTTTTATAAACCAAGATCCGGAATATTTAAACCTTTTGCCCCGCCTGCTCGAGTTAAAAAAACTGCAAAGCGAAGGTGTTCTCAAGGCGCCAAAAATTGATATGGATTCACGAGATTTTGGTATTGGGGCACAGATACTACATGATATCAATATCACCAAAATGAGATTGCTTACCAACAGAACCCAGACCAAGCGAATCGGAATGGTTGGTTACGGCCTTGAGATTGTGGAGTACGTACCCTATTGATCAAAGGCTTTTTTGATTATTTCAGCTATTTTTTCAGCTCTTTCGTGTACTTCTTCTTCTCCCCAGCCCAATTTTATCAAACAAGAGATCGTGCGGCCCACCCAATGATCTGATCTTGAAAAATCAGATGCACCATAGTCGGGTAACTGGTTGTATATGGCCTGGGGCAGTTTACCCAACGATTTCAGGTTTATTAGGTGTTCCCATTTTCGATAATAGTGCCAATTGTTGTCATACCAGTAAAAACAGCCATCCACTCCTCCATCGCCTAAATTTTTGTGTACTATTTTAGCGGTATCTTCATTTGGCAAAAAGAAACTCAAAAAAGCATAACTCTCCTCTCCTCCTTGGGGAACCTTTCTAAAAACAAGCTCGGGAATATTTTCTAGAGCACTTCTAAGAATTGTATAATTTCTCTTTTGGATGGATAAAAACTCATCTAACCTTTTTATTTGAGCAAGGCCCACCGCAGCGTTCAATTCAGAAATTCTATAATTGTAGCCTAAAAAGGGATGCGTTTCTGCCCCCCTATCCGACCCCACATGGTCATGTCCATGATCCGAATAATGGTCGGCATTTTTGTGGTATTCTTGATTGTTGGTAATGATGGCCCCGCCTTCACCACAGGTTATGGTCTTGACGTAATCGAACGAAAAACAGCCCAAATCACCATAACTACCCAAAGGTTTGCCTTCATACGTGCCGCCAATGGCCTGACAGGCATCTTCCAACAACAGCAGATCGTGTTTGTCACATATTGATTTCAAGGTTTTCAGATCGGCCATTGAACCACACATATGTACGGGCATAACCACTTTTGTTCGCCCTGTAATCGCTTTTTCCACCGCCTCAGGGCACAAGGTCAAGGTATCATCAATATCAACCAAGATGGGTACAGCACCAAGAGCCATAATCGATTCAAAAGAAGCCACAAATGTAAAAGTGGGCATAATCACCTCATCGCCCGCCCCTACCCCAGCGCTTACCAAGGCTATGGTGAGTGCGGCCGTACCGCTACTTACCACTTGTGCATGGTTTACCTTCATTCGTTCGGCAAGGGCCTTTTCCAATTCGGCGGCCTTCCAATGTCCGTTGCGCATTCCATCAAAACCGTAGCGCATCAACACGCCTGAATCAAGTACATCTTTTACCTGTTGTTTTTCTGCATCTCCAAAAAGTTCGAATCCGGGCATATATTTATTTATGGGTTTATGAGTTTATGAGTTTATGAGTTTATGAGTTTATGAGTTTATGAGTAAAATAAAAAATTCAGGAACCATAGGTTTGCTTTTTGCTTTTTTTTTACTGTTTACTTATTACTCTATAACTGTTCACTGAAAACACATATTTAAAAAAACTCGATAACGCTATCCTTTAAATTTTTTCTTACTTTTTTGAACGTACTGAACTCATCGTCTACTGCGCGATAGCCTACGGGCATTACCAAGACCGATGTCAGTCCTTTTTTTTCCAAATTCAAAATGACATCGTAAGCATCGGGATCAAAGCCTTCCATAGGGCAAGAATCTATTCGTTCTAGGGCACAAACTGTCAAAAGGTTACCCAGCGCCAAATAGGCCTGATTTACGGCCCAATTTCTGATTTCACCGCTATCTTTATTAGAAAAACTATCGACCAGTGTATCTTTGAACGGATCTAATATAGCGTCACTGGTACCCCTTACCTGTTTGACATGCTTAAAATAATTAGATATATATTCAGCATCAATCTGTTTTTCAATACAAATTACAAGTACATGTGAAGCCTGAGCAGGCTGAGGTTGTTCAAACGAATGTTTGAACAATTGGTTTTGAAGTTCTTTGTTTTTGACCACTACCATTCTTATGGGCTGTAGGCCATAAGATGTTGCCGTAAGGTTGAATGCTTCCTTCAGTTTGTCGATCTTATCAGAGGGAAGAATTCTTTCCGAATCGAACTTTTTGACGGCGTACCGCCACTTTAAATCATTGATACTATCTAACATTCACATCTATAATTTAATTAATTAAACTACCATCGGCTAAAGCAACTAACCTAAGTAACACCGTGACTTTGAGTCACGGTGTTACTAACTCAAATAATTTTTTTCAACCGAAATGAGACCTCGGAGCCGAACAATTACCTATAATATACAAAACTCCTGCCTATCCGGCAGGCAGGTAAAGGCGAGGGATTCAACCCCAGAATGATACATTAAACCCCATGTGATTTTTAGAAATAAACAATTAATTGAAAAACCATAATTTAACCGACATGGCAATGACCATGACCACCAAAAAAACCTTTATAAACCCGTCGCCCCTATTCACCGAAACCCTACTTGCCAACCAGGCCCCTGAACCGTTACCTAGGGCGAGTATCAGTCCTATTTTCCAGTTCACCTTATCGTTCAGCACAAAAACAACCAAAGCGGCAAGGGTATAAATAAACACAACCGCCACCTTGGTCGCATTTGACCTTACCAAGGTCATTTTATTTACGTAATGTAAAAATAAAATCATGACAAAGCCAAGTCCAGCATTGATAAACCCACCATAAATGCCAAAAAAGAAAAAGGCAACGATACTAATCCATAGGTGTTTTCCCGTAATCCTTTCTTGAACATCTTCAAGATTTAGCTTGGGCTTAAAGATAATGATGATAACCACCACGACCATAATTATAGCGAGGATCTTGTTAAAAGTTTCCCCTTTGATATCAACGGCAATATAAGCACCTATTATGGCACCGAAGAGCGCCGATATACCCAAATAAACATTGGACGGGGCTGTAGAAACACCCTTGCTCTTAAAACCGACCGTCGCCAAAGCGGTCTGAACAACGATGGCCACCCGATTGGTACCGTTTGCCACACTTGGGGGCAGGCCCAAAAAAATCAATACAGGTAACGTAAGCAAAGAACCGCCACCTGCAACGGTATTGATAAAACCTACGGCAAAACCAACCCCTATCAAAAGTACGTAGTGGTACCATTCTTCCATACGGCAAAAATAGGGTCTAAAAAGAAAAGAAACACACTATGCCAATACAAAACTGTTTTTAGCCAAATAGGCTACCAATTCCCTTACTATTTTATACCTTTATCCATAGCAAACAATGAAATACATCTATAGAAATCCGCCTTTAGAAGACCATGGTATTTCGAAGATGAAAACGATTTTTCTCAATATTAGTGAACAAAACAGCCTACCACCCCTTATATTTGCTCTTTATAAAAACATACCAAACACATTATGAAATACGCTTTGATGCCCTTTTTGTTCCTTTTTTTCTATTCTTGCAATACGGATAAGAAAACCGATCAACCCATAGATTTTACCGAACAGAACGAAAAAGAAATCACAACCTATATTTCTACCCATGGGTTAAACGCACAAAGAAGCAGCACGGGGCTTTATTACGTCATTGATGAGCTGGGTACTGGAGTTCAGCCAAATGCAAACTCAAATGTCACCGTAGCCTATAAGGGTTATTATACTGATGGAAGTGTCTTTGACCAAAGTGATGCCGAAGGCATTTCATTTGGGCTGCAACAGGTAATCAAAGGCTGGACGGAAGGTATTGCCTATTTCAAAGAAGGGGGCAACGGTATTCTTTTGGTGCCTTCCCATTTAGGGTATGGCAGTTTTGATACAAGGGGCATACCCGGCGGTTCTGTACTTGTGTTCGACGTAAGACTTATTGAGGTGAACTAAAAAAAACACAACTTTTGTCGTGGGTTTTTTGCGGAGAAAGAGGGATTAACTACGTTGATACCTTACTACCACATACTGCAAATGCCATTTTAGATATTCTTACAGGATATACATTTTGGCATAAAAAAATCCACTCAAGCACGCTCGGTGGATTTTTTTATGCCAAAAATGTAACACTAAAATCACATTTGATTGCGGAGAAAGAGGGATTCGAACCCCCGGAGGTGTGACCCTCGCTAGTTTTCAAGACTAGTGCATTCGACCACTCTGCCATTTCTCCTTTGCGGGTGCAAATATAGAACGCTTTTTTTATTCTTTAAAGGCTTTTATTGAATTTTATTGTCCATATCCAACTTCTGCCAATTTTTAAAATTGATTGCAATAGTAGTAACTTGTGCCCAATGAAAACCGCCTTGGTCAGTATTCTGATCCCTTTTAAAAACACAGCAGTATTTCTGCCAGAGTGTATCGACTCGATATTGGCACAAAGCTATGAAAGTTGGGAGGTTTTGGCAGTAAACGACCACTCTACTGATAGCAGCTATAATCTGATGTGTACTTATGCCCTGCAAGATCCACGAATTAAAGTAATTGAGAACGAAGGTAACGGCATCATTGATGCGCTACGTTCGGCTTATGCCAGAAGCAAGGGGCATCTTATCACCCGAATGGATTCTGATGACATTATGTCTCCCGACAAATTAGAGGTTATGGCCGCTTCACTATTGAAAATGGGTGCTGGTCATATTGCCATCGGCCAAGTCAGGTATTTTTCCGAAAAAGGAATCGGTAACGGGTACAAACGTTATGAAACGTGGTTGAACACACTAACTCAGGATGGGGGCAATTTTACAGAAATTTACAAAGAATGCGTCATTCCCTCCCCTTGCTGGATGGTGCATAAAGAAGATCTTGACAATTGTGGGGCATTTTCACCGAACAGGTATCCTGAAGATTACGACCTAGCTTTTCGTTTTTATGAACGTGGGTTAAAATGCATACCCTGTACCCAAATACTACACCATTGGCGCGACTATGTAACCCGTACTTCACGTACAAGTGAGCATTACGCCCAAAATTATTTCTTGGACATCAAACTCCGTTATTTTTTGAAACTTGATTTCGATCCTAATAGAGCTTTGGTGGTATGGGGCGCAGGAAATAAAGGCAAAACTATTGCCAAGGGTTTATTGAAAGAAAAAATCGATTTTCATTGGCTCTGTGACAATCCAAAGAAAATAGGAAAAGAGATTTATGGAAAACCAATGCTCCACTACACTTTTTTAGAGCAATTGAATAGCCCTCAAAGCATAATAACCGTGGCCAACCCAGAGGAACAAACAATGATTCAAGATTACTGTTCAAACTTGAACAAAAACCACGATACCAACTATTTCTTTTTTTGTTGAACTCGGTTAAACTTTTTATCATTGCTCTAAAAACACGATAGTCTTACATCTTTTTTTAGTTATATTTGCCAAACCAAAATCGGGAATGCAGTTTAAATATCCAGAACTACTTTGGGCCTTATTTCTTCTACTGATTCCTCTTTTCATTCATCTTTTTCAACTTCGAAAGTTTAAGAAAACCCCTTTCACCAATGTAAAGCTCTTACAGAAAGTAGTAGCTGAATCACGACGTAGCAATAGCTTAAAAAAATGGCTATTGCTTTTCACAAGAATGCTATTGCTCACTGCCCTGATAATCGCCTTTGCCCAGCCTTTTTTTGCCAATAAATCAGCACTTCAAGAAAAAGAAACCGTTATTTACCTAGATAATTCGTTTAGTATGCAGGCCAAAACAGAAAACACCACCCTGCTTGATGATGCTGTTCAAAACCTCATAAAAGAACTGCCCAAAAACCAAACATTCAGTCTATTCACCAATACAAAGGTGTTTAATGAAGTTACTTTAAAAGATGTTCAGAACGATCTTTTAACGCTTGATTATACAGAAAAGCAACTGAAATTGAACGAGATATATCTCAAAGCAAATGCGCTCTACACCTCTGAGGAAAATACGTTCAAAAATACAGTGGTCATTTCTGATTTTCAGCAACGTATGGCATCTAAGACAATTGATTCGATCAGTACGGTTAAAAAACACTTAGTTCTCCTCGATTCTCAGAATTCAGAGAATGTCTCTTTAGATTCTGTTTTCATAAACAACAGTGGCTCAGACAATATTGAGCTTACTGCATTGCTCTCGAGCAGTTTCACTATTGAAAGCATACCTGTTTCTCTCTTTAATGCTGAAAAACTGATAGCAAAAACAGCAGCTTCATTTAATAAGAACAAAAAAGCAAAGGTCAATTTTACACTGCCCAAAAATGAAGTAATCAAAGGCAAAATTGAAATATTGGACGGGGGCCTCACCTATGACAACCAGCTCTACTTTAACATTGATGCGAAAGACAAAATAAAAGTCCGCGCTATTGGCACTGCCAATAGTACCTATTTAAAACGTATTTTCACTCAAGATGAGTTTCAATTCTCTGCCAACACCCTTACTAATTTAAACTATAGCACTTTGAACGATCAAAACCTGATTGTTTTAAATGAACTGGAAACCATACCCACTGCTTTGTCAACCAATCTCAAGTCATTCACTGATAATGGGGGCAGTCTAGTAATCGTACCTGCCGTAAAAATAGATCTCGATTCGTACAATCAATTGCTATCGAATTACTTTTCAACAACGTATACACAAGGTTTTAACAAGGAACAGCAGATTACCGATATCTCTTTTTCGCACCCCTTGTTCAGAGATGTGTTTGAAAAAAAAGTAGTTAATTTTCAGTACCCTAAGGTGTTGCATTACTTTAAGGCAAAAACAAACGCCCGTAACATGCTGTCGTTTCAGAATAAAAGTCAGTTTCTTTTTGGTTCGGATCAGGTCTTTATCTTCACGGCATCCATTTCCAGTAAAAATTCTAATTTCAAAAATTCTCCGTTGATCGTACCTACTTTTTACAATATGGGCATGAACAGCCTTAAATTACCAGAACTTTATACGCTTCTGGGTAGTATGGCAAAAATTGAAATTCCCATTAAACTGGCAAAAGACCATATTCTAAAAGTCGTTAGAGGTGATTATGAATTTATTCCCCAACAACGATCATTTTCAAACAAGACTTCGTTGACATTCTATGAACACCCAACTTCTGATGGAGTATACAGTGTTAAGGACGATAAAACCGTATTGAAAAATTTAAGTTTCAATTACCCAAGGGCTGAAAGCCGACTGAACTATATGAATATGGAATCTTTAAGCGCATATAACTCAGAAAAAACGATAGCATCGCTATTTCAGAACTTGCAAAAAGACGCTACTGTAAACGAGCTTTGGAAATGGTTTGTTATTTTAGCGGTGTTGTTTATGGTGACCGAAGTGCTGATACAAAAATTTATAAAATGAACGTACTCATAAAAGCTGCCAGAATTATAGATGCCAACAACAAGGCCCTGCATTTTAAAAAACGTGATATCCTCATTAAAAATGGCATCATCGATACCATAGCAACTAAAATAACGCCAAAGGGCAAAACCCAAATCGTCGATTTCAAAAACCTTCATATATCGGTGGGTTGGTTTGATAGCAGTATTAGTTTTGGCGAGCCGGGCTTTGAAGAGCGGGAAACTATTTCAAACGGACTGCTGACCGCCACCAAAAGTGGGTTTACCGATATTGTACTGAACCCCAACTCGTACCCAGTGCCAGATAGCAGTTCTGATATTGTATTTCTGAAAAATGCAGCTAAGGGCCATGCAACCAACCTCTACCCCCTAGGCACATTAACTGTAAAAAGTGAAGGAAGGGGTTTGGCCGAACTCTACGATATGAAAAATGCAGGGGCGGTCGGTTTTTACGATTACAAACGCCCGATCGGAAATTCCAATCTTCTTAAAATTGCTTTGCAGTACGCCCAAAGCTTTGACGGGCTGGTACATTCTTTTCCGTTGGATGCCCAAATTGCTGGAAAGGGCGTAGTTAATGAGGGTGAAGTTTCAACAAAAATGGGATTGAAAGGAATTCCCGCTCTTGCGGAAGAACTCCAGATAGCAAGAGACCTGTTCATTTTGGAATATACCGGTGGAAAGTTACATATACCCACCCTATCAACCGCAAAATCGGTAAAACTGATTTCCGAGGCCAAGAAAAAAGGATTGGATATAAGTTGTAGCGTAGCCCTGCACAACCTATATTTTAACGACGAGGACCTAGGGGAGTTTGAGACCGATTTCAAGCTAATGCCCCCCCTACGTACCAAAGAAGACACAAAAGCCCTGCTAAAAGGGGTAATAGGCGGAACAATAGATTTTATAACCTCAGACCACACCCCCATGAACATTGAGGAAAAACGGGTGGAATTCGATAAGGCCACCTACGGTACAATAGGATTGGAAAGTGCTTTCGGAACTCTTAACCAACTCTTTGACTTGGAAACTACAATAAGCCTATTGACCAAGGGAAGGGAACGGTACCAGTTGAAAACCCCAATCATTAAAAAAGGCGAAAAGGCATGTTTCACACTTTTCGACCCTGAAAAAAAATACACTTTCTACCAAAACCATATATCTTCCACCTCAAAAAATAGCGTTTTCCTTAAAAAAGCCCTTAAAGGTGAAGTTTATGGCGTTATTGGCAACAACCAAGTACTAATTTGACTAAATTTCAGTTGTATATTACAATAACAACCATTTAAAAATTAATAATTATGAATCAAAGTACAATTGACGAAGGAAAAACAATGGCCATTATCAGTTACATAACCCTGATAGGTTGATAGTTGCCTACTTTATGAACAAAGACAAGAATAACGAATTTGCCAAGTTTCATATAGGTCAATCACTTCGCATTTTTATTCTTGGAATAATAATATCCATTGCTACATATGTATTGGTTTTGGCAACTGGGATAGGCTTCCTTAGCTTTCTGGGTTATATACCACTGTTACTGATGGTACTGGGTGTTATAAACGCAGTTAACGGAAAGGCAGAGCCATTACCGGTTATTGGTACAATGGGTGGCGGTAAATAATCGTTAACCCAGATTATATAAAAAAGAGGCTCTATTCGGGTCTCTTTTTTTTGCCCAAAATGTTTGGTTCACCTACTTTTGATCCATGAGTATTGAAAAAAAAGGGAAAACCACGGCGATGATCGCGTATATGACGTTGGTTGGCGCATTGATCGCCCTAAGCATGAATATGGAGACCAAAAATGATTTCGGCCGTTTTCATACAAGGCAGGCATTTGGTCTGCACCTCTGTTTTTTAGGTTTTGCACTGTTCTTAAGTCAGTGGTACAACGAATATGCGTGGTACGGTCTTTATGTTTTTTACCTTGTTTTATGGGGGTACGGTTTTATTGGCGCCCTGACAGAGAAAAAAAATTCAGTGCCGGTACTCGGTCCTTATTTTCAAAAATGGTTTACATTTATCCAGTAAAATACTATGACAACCGCACCCTTATCTTTAGAACACTTGATCAGACCTTCCGTATTAAAAGAAGGAAAACCACCCGTGCTCTTTATGTTTCACGGCTATGGCAGCAATGAAGAAGATCTTTTTTCATTTGCACCAGAGCTTCAAGAAACGTTTTGTATCATTTCGGTTCGTGCCCCCTACCCCATGCAGCCCTTTGGCAACGCTTGGTACACCATCAATTTTGATGCTGAACACGGTAAATGGAGCGATGATGAGCAAGCAAAACTGTCAAGGGATAAAATTTCGGTGTTTATCGATGAGGCATGTAAAGCATATAGTCTCGATACCGAAAACATTACATTGCTCGGGTTCAGCCAAGGTACTGTCTTAAGTTATGCGGTTGCGCTTTCGTATCCTGAAAAAATAAAGAACGTTATTGCCTTGAGCGGGTATATCAACGAAGGTATTCTTGAAGATGGATACGATAAAAAAAATCATGAAAACCTTAAAATATATGCCTCGCATGGGCAGGTAGATCAGGTAATTCCGCCTGAATGGGCGCAAAGGATCCCCGGTTTTTTAGAAAATCTTGGAATTGACCATATTTATGAGGAATTCCCCGTTGGCCATGGTGTTTCCCCACAAAACCTTGCGTCTTTCAAAAAGTGGTTGGAAGACAAGGTCTAGATTTACCACTATCTTGCTTGCCATACCATTTGGCAGGTGAGCCAGTAGATCCGAAGCCCTACGGGGTAGTTCATTCGGACAACAATGTAAGTTAATAAAAAATATTTCCGTAGTTATGATGTGATTTTCCGCATTAAGGATTCTAATGGTCCTTTTTTGAATCTTTTGCACCATAAATGGGAAAAAATAACCATTAGGGCGCTAAAGACAATCGCATAAACAATAACAAATTCTATTGAAAAGGCATGCTCCAATTTTCCAAAAAACAGTTCAATTGAAAGCATTCCAAAAATTACGTGAAAGAGGTAATTGCTCAATGCAAGTTGCCCTGTGCTTATCATCTGCTTTACAAAAATCGTATGCGATAATTTATTGCAAAAATATATTGATGTCGAAATAACAAATACTGCCAGGCCCGAAGCGGTAATCATATAAAAGAACATTGGGGGCATCGGCATCGTACCGAACAGGTATTCAATTTTAATTGCCCCTGTTGGGGATAACTGCCCTAGCGACTTGATCGATAATATTGAAACACTTTGAAATGCAACAAACACTAGAAGTGATATTACCGTAATACGTTTTCTTTTTGTATTGTCATTAAAATTTATTCTGCCTACCCAAATACCGGTTATCAAAAAGGCTATCCAAGGTAGTACGGGATGAAAACCATTAAGAAAGAGGTTGCGCAAAAAACCGGTTACTGTGAAAAAGTCTGTATACTCAAGTGTTTTCCAATCCCAACCTGTTTCGTAATTATAAAACAGCATTAATGCTGAATAGCTTGTAATCAGAAATGAACTAATTATAAGTAGCCATTTACGGGAAACTGACAAAAACAAAACCCCAATTGATAAATACAGTCCGTAATAATGTAAAATATCAGCAGGCCAAACGGAATAATAACTCAGACCTACAACGAAAAGGAACGCAGCTCTTTTAAGTATGGTCAATTTTAGCTGCTTCATTTTATTGACATCGTTTTTTGCTTTTGCACTTTGGTACATTAGTGTCATACCTACACCAGCAAGCACGACAAAAAGTGCAGAGGCTTTGCCAGATAACAATTCTACCAATTGAAACAAGACCCCATCTGACCCTTTTACCATTACTTCTTTAAAATTCACAAGTACCATACCGATAATGGCAAGGCCACGGGCAAAGTCGTAGCCTAATATGCGATGTGGTTTTTTGTCCATTATTTCGTCATTATATAATGAATGTCCACACCTTTCATTTCTTTAATATCCAGATTGACCACCATTTTATCTGTAGATAATCTATCAACTTTGATTTTCAAACCTTCTCCTTCTTTGTTGAACAGGGTAAAAAAGTCTTTATCATCATTATAGGTCCATTTCCCTGTTGACCTTACACCTTCATCTACACTAACGTAAGTCATATCGTTCTTGAGCAAAAAATAATCGTTCTTTTCTTTTTCTTCGGGTTCATAATCTACCCATATTATTTCATATTTTTCGAGGTGCCATTTCTTACAAAGGGTTTCTTTATTAAGTTTTTGTGAAAATCCTGTAAATGATACAAGTACTATTGTTACAGCTGTTAAAACTAATTTTTTCATAATTATATTTTTAAAGGGTAAAGTTGTTTTTTATTTTTGACCATAATCCCAATTTCATTTTTTCACTAAAACAGTAAACAAAACAGGAATCACCACCAATGTAAGTACAGTTGCAACGATCAAACCAAACATAAGCGCAACGGCTAAGGGCACAAACATTTCGTTGCCTGATAATGAAAGTGGGACCAATGCCATAACCGTTGTGGCCGTGGTAACCATAATCGGGACAAAACGCTGATTCGAAGAATCTTTACAAGCTTGAAAAATACTTGTTCCCCGCTCTTTGGCCCGATTGATAAATGTAAGTAATAGGATTGCATCGTTTACAACAATTCCTATTAAACTGGCGATGCCCAAAACAGCGGTAAACGAAAAAGGCTGTCCTGTTACGAGCAATCCAGCTATGGAGCCAATAAATGCCAAAGGCAAGGTGAGAAGTATAACAAATGGCTGAACGAACGAGTTGAATTCGATCATTAGTATAATGTAAATAAGTAATATTGCCGCTAGTGCTGCATATCCAATGTTTCCGGAGTCCTTTTTAGATGCTTCGCGTTCACCGTTAAAAGTAATGTCAACGCCTTTGGTGTTGAGTTCAGGTAAAATTCCGAACTCAATTTCATCAGCAATTTCGGTAGCACCGTAACCCTCTATTGCGTCGCAAAATACACTTATGTTCCGCTCTTTGTTAAGGCGTCTTATTACAGGGTACTCTTTCTCGATTTTAACATCCGCTATTTGTTTCAGCAGAATTTTCTGTTGGGTTTGGGAAGATACGATCCCTAAATTTTCAAGTTCAGAGAGAGAGGATATATCTCCTGAAATCACGATTGGGAATTCGTTTCCGTTTTTTCTATACTTCGTTAGCTCACTGCCCATTAGTGATAAATGGATCTGCTTTTGAATATCGAATTGATTCAACCCTAAGGATGATGCTAAATCAGAATTAATATCGACTTTGTACCCATAGTTCAAATCAGTGATAGTAGTTCCGATCCTGTACGCACCTTCAAGGTAACGGAGTGTGTCTCTTATCGTTTTGGCCACTTCAATATTTCTATTTAGATTATCTCCTGAAATATTGAGGAATACCGCCCCACCATCGGAACCCGCTAAACTCAACAAACGGGTTTGAATGGATGCACCAACGATTTTTTCATTAAATCGATTTTGAAGATATGCAGCTAATTCTTTTTTGTTGCTGAAATCCCCACTCCTGTCCACATCGAAATCAACCTTTATTTGAGCGTATTCCAATGATTGCACATTTATACCCATTAGCTGATAGAACCGTGGCAACGGCTTTCCTATTGAGGATGTAATGGACAGTATTTCAGGCTGCTGGTTTAAGATGGTTTCAATACTATCAACAATTTTTTCTGTGTTTTTCAGTTCAAAACTTTCACCGTTTACATCAATATAAAGTGTTTGTTTATCTGCTGGGGGAAAGTATTCTTCATTGAGAGAACGTACCGACACAAACGCAATAACCAATACCGCAATACTTATGGCCAATGTTGTTTTTTTAAATGTCAATGCTCGATTCAATAAACTCACAAAGAATATTCGCACGTAGTTTTTTTGGGCTTTATCCTCTTTCGCCCTTTTTGCCAACAAAACGGTAAGAGCAGGTATTATAAGCATTGCTACAAAGTAGGAAGCGATTAAAGAAATGATCACGATTTTTGGTATAGCGACAAGCAGGTCGCCAGCAAGTCCCGGTAAAAACAATAGTGGTGAAAATGCCGCTATTGTAGTTAGTGTTGCCGACAATATTGGTTTGGCCGTTTCTTTGACACCTAAATTGGCTGCTTGTATGTTGTTTGCCCCCTTATTTAAATGCTCTTGTATCGCCTCTACCACAACAATTGCATTATCGACCAGCAACCCTAGGGTAATAATTAGTGCGGTAGTTGAAATTTGATGTACTTTTAAACCAAAATACCACATTGCGATAAAGCTTATCAGAATGGTCAGCGGAATGGCAACCGACACTATTATTGCATTTCGAAAGCCCAGGGCAAAAAATACCACGATCATTACGAAACCAATACCTTGCAGTAGGTTCATCATGAAATTTGAAATAGATTTGTCGATACTTTCCGGTTCAAACGATATTTCGTTGATAATAAGGTCTTGAGGAAAGTCTTGTTTTATAGTTTCTATTTTTTGCCTTACATTTTTTCCAATGGGGATAATGTTCTGATTTGATTTAAAGTAACCGACCAATAGCACAGCATTTTCACCATTCTGTTTGGTTTTGTATTTTACATCCTTACTTTCAATTATTTTAACGGTAGCTAAATCTTTAAGTTTTACCGAACTACCATTTTTGGTAGAAGTGTGGATTATGGTGTTTTCAATGTCCCTAACAATTCCGTAAGGTTTTGAAATATTCACATTTATCTGGCCTTTTTCGGTTTTTATAGAGCCTGCGGGGAATGAAACATTCTGAGCTTTGATGAGCTGTGCGATATCATCAATTGAAAACGGATATTTTTGGAGCTGGGCTATGTCAACTTTAATTTCAACTTCTTGTGGTATTTTACCGATTAGATTAAACCGTGTGACCCCATCTACTTTGGATAGTTGTTTTTGAAATATTTCGGCATAGGCCGACAATTGCTCGAAATTATACTTCTCTCCTGAAAAGCTAATGATCATTCCAGCGGTTTCAATCAGTTTAGTGTCGATAAAAGGCTTACGAACATCCTTGGGAAGCACTCTTTGCACATCGTTGATCACACGTCTTAGTTCTTGCCATGATTTATTTATATCACCCTCATTTGTTAATGATACTATGACTATAGAAGCACTATTGAACGAATAGCTTTCCACATTATCGAAATCAGATACCCCATAAACCGATTGTTCTATTGGTTTGGTAACTAGCTGTTCAATATCATTTAGCGAAGCACCAGGGTAGATAGTTGTTATCATCGCAACCGGTACGCCAACATCAGGGTTTTCTTGTTTTGGTAAAATGGTATAGAAATAAACCCCGACAATGGCAACTGCAAACGCAATGAACAAAGTGATCCTACTTTGTCTTATTGGTGCTGATAAAAACGAGGATCCAGTATTTTGATTGTTTTTTTCCATATCTATTGTCCCACAATTTCAATTCTGTAGCCCTCTTCAATACTTGCGGCTCCTTTGGTGATAAGCTTATCATTTTCCAGTAATCCGGAAACTCTTGCTTGATCACCTGAAAAATCAATGACCCGTACTGTCTTTTTACGCAGCCTGTTGTTTTCTGCCAGGTTAACAAAGTCATGGCCATTGTTGGAAATATACTTTAGAGGCACCCAAATACCTTTCACGGTTTCTGTTTCAAAATATATTTTAACTGTTTGGAATGTGGTTGGCTTTGTAGTCAAGGAAGTATTTGAGAAATCGATTTTTACCGTATGTCTAAAAGTTTGTGGATCGGGCAACATAGATATGTAACTTACTTTACCTTTGATTTTCTGGTCGTCAAATTCGACCGCCACCTGAGTGCCCTGTGTTATAAGGTCTAGATCTTTTTGCGACAAAGCAGCTTCAACAAACAGACCTTTCCCCTGAATGGTTATGGCCTCAGAACCCGCATCAAGCAGCTCTCCTACCTTTGGGACAATTTTCGAAACAATCCCATCCGTTTGGGCAATAAGCATAGCTTGGTTAAAATCTTGGTTTTTTGCATCAATGTTAATTTTGCTTTGTTGCCAAGTTTTGTATTTTACACCACGGTCTAGTTTTGCTTTTTCGACATCGGATCCTGAAACCCCACCCACATTAAATGCATTCTTTAAATTCCGATAGTATTTGTCAGCCTCTAAATAAACGATCTCGGCTTGGTTTTCTTGGTTTTTAGCTGCATTCAAGGCTAAATTGAACCCCTTGGTCTCAAGCTGAACAAGCTTTTTTCCTTTACGCACAAATTCATTTTTACGCACAAAAATCTGCTTAACCCTACCGGGGGCCAAAAAACTGTAATTGATTATTTTGGAGCTTATTCTCCCAAAATATTCAATTTGTTTAACCCGTTCTTCGGTTTTTAGGATTTCAACTTCAACAGGAAACCCCTGTTCTTCTGGCTTTTCTTTTTTTGTTTCCTGACAAGAAAGCGTTACCGTTAATATAATCAATAGTAGTACTGTCTTAGAAAGAATTGATTTAGTATTTATTGATAGTTTCATGGTTTTCATTTTTCAGTAGTTCGCAATTGCGATATTGTAATCAATCTGCGTGCACCTTAAATTGTAGATATTGTTGTGTAAATTGATTTCGGCTCTTTTGTGATCGGTGCCTATCCTGTGTAGATCGAGTTGGGATATTAAGCCGCTTTTCGCTGTTTCTACAGCAATATCATATGCTTTTTTAGCGGTTTTGCGGACTGCAATAGCCACTTGAACTGTTTCATGTTCTTCTTCTAATTTCATTTTAAGGTTTTGAATTTCAATTGCCATGCTCAATTCAGCCTCTTGTTTTTCGAGTGAAGCATTATCACGCAAAATTTTGGCTTTATTTACTTGGTTTTTTCTATAACCACTTGAAAAAACCGGAACCGCAAGGGATACGGTCGCATAGGGAAATTTATTTTGGTTTTCTGCAAATGTCAAATTATCAGAGGTACTTATAAAACTATACCCTATATTTAGGTTAAGTGCGGGCAGGTATTCGGCTTTCTTGTTTTTAATGTTTAGTTCTTGTAGTTGTTCATTGGTTTCCAAAAGCCGATAATCAAATCTATCGCTAATCACATCAGTCGCCTTATCTACCGGTTTTTTGTAATCATAAAATGACAGATCATAATTTAGTGCAATAGAGTCAACTGGGTTAATTCCCGCAATTACTTTTAAGTTTCCTAAAAGGATCAAATGGTTTCTTCTGGCTCTTGATAGCTTGGGGACCTCTTCTTCCCAACGTGATTTTGCTTGAAGTAAATCTAGTTCTGATATTAAGTCATTTTCAAATTTACTCTTTTCGGCCAAGTAATTGTCCTGGGCATATTTTTCCGATACTTCATTAACCTCAACTACTTTTTGAATTAATATTGTTTGTAAAAATGCTTTTTTAGCTTCAGCGATAATCTTGATTATCTGATTATTATTTTGTAATTCTTCTGTATTCGAGTACTGTCGTGCAGATTTTAAATCATAGATTTTCTGTAGGCTAAATAAGTTTTGCTCTAATAACAGGTGAGCTTGAAACTCATTGTTAAAACCAACTTTAAATTGTTGCATTACAGTCGGAACCTCACCTGTAGCAGGATCGGTATTTTCAAAATCCGGAGTCTCGAAATAGGTGTATTGGCTGTCAAAGAACCTTGTAGCTTGGGCCCGTACATTTACTTGCGGTAACAAAGCCGATATTGCATCCTTAATGGATAAAGAAGCCATATTGCTCTTATTCTCTGTGATTTTTAATTGAAGGTTGTTTTTGCGGACGGTGTTCACATAGGCTTCCAGATCATATACTTTGACCTTGGTCTGCGAATAAGCAGTTTCCGAAATAATGCTCACCATTATTATCAATAAGCTTTTAGCAAGTGGTATTTTAATACTGGTCGACTGCATTTGTACACATTATTTGGATGATGACAATGCAAAATTGAGTATAAAAAAAGTGCTGAAAAACTAAAAGGGAGTAGGTTGTGGATATAGGGGCAAATAGCTGATTTATGGTATATAAAGTCGTTCACCCCATAGCAGGTCAGGCTAGTTGTCTAGTCCATATCGACATTTACAGCCTTATATGGTTATGGCAAGAATTTCTTGAATTCAGAAATATAGCTTTTAGAAACAGGAATTATCGAATCAGAAAAACGGGTTAATTTCAGATTAAACCCTGTAGGTGTTTTTTTAGCTATTTCAATTTTATCGGTGTTGACAATGAACGAACGATGGCATCGAATGATTCGAGTATTGAAGAAATCGGGCTCCAATTTTTTTATTGAGTTTCTTAATAAAGATTTGGATAAAATGTCGTTTTCAAGATAGTTTATTTCCACATAATTATCCGCTGATCGAATAAAGAGCAGGTTGTCGGTTTTTAAAACTAATTTTACCACACTGTTTTCATCCTTTAGGGCAATATCTTGAATTAATTTACTTTCTGATAAGCTTCTATTTTTATCATCTTCCAGTTTTTTCACTACATTTTTGATATGTACATAACTAACATATAAAAAATAGGGAAAGAAGAAAATCAGAATATAGGCCAAAATATTTTCGCGCCAAACAATTAATAGGTCCCCGGTAAAATCTTTGTCCGAAATTTCAAGAACAAGCCAAGCTGTAGCAACTAAAACCGCCTCTAACAAAAACCAGAAGAATAGGGTAACCGGGTTGAATTTTTCTATCTTAAATAAAACCCTTGCAACAAATTGTGTCAATAACAGCACAATAAAAGCTATTGCCATTGCAATGAACAGTTCAATAAAAACGTCCTCTTGCGTAATTGACCTGTCATAATAGAGCCCAAATGGCTCAAAAAAGTTAAGGAACAGAAAGGCGGAAAAAACTGAAAATACCACCAAATAGAATTTTCTTTCTGTTGAGCCTATGTCAATCCCAGTTTGTATGTATTTTCTAATTTGTTTCAAATCAAGGGAAAATAAATTAGTTGAAGTGTTTATAAAACCCGATCAGTTAAATATTATTACGGCATTTTTGACATTTACTCATTTTGAACTGGTTTGAATATTCCACTGAGCCTTTCTGCCGGTTTACCTGCCCGACGGCAGGTTTACCTGCCCGACGGCAGGTCTGCCAAATGGCATGGCAGATAGGGTTTGTTGTAATACCAATTTAGTTGCTACGGGTATACAAAAGGTGGTCGATCATCGTAAAATCAACCCCCATATCATCTTTAAGCTCGTATTTGATCAGTAATTCTCCCCAATACTTGCCATCAGAGAAATCGACCGTTATCCATTTATGGTTCAATATTTTGATCTTGTTCAGCTTAAAATCACTTTCCATGCCCTCGTAGGGTATCAGGGGGTTATCGCCTTTCTTTTCGTTTGTCTCCAACAACTTGTCGGCGATATAACGTGAAGGGTCTTTGATGTTCAAATGCTCGTAGTACGCCAAGGCATCGTCATTGTTCTCTAAAGAAAAGTATTGCATGTCCAACACTTTTAATTGGGATTTTTGCACTGAATCTTTTAAATCAACAAGTTGCGATTTCATTTTTTCAATTTTAGCTTCCTTTGCTTTAACTACTTTATTTCCACTTACGGCAAGATAAAGAGCAATTAAAGCAGCAAAAACAAATAGGTACAAGAATAAACTTCTTTTCATAATATACTTTTAGTGTTCTACTTTTAGTTAAAACTCGATCATTAAATTATCATAGGCCAAATGTACGTTCTTTGGCAATTTTTTTTCAACTTCATCGTGAAAACCCATCAAATGACTGATATGGGTGAAATATGCGGTTTCAGGTTGTACCTCTTCTACAAAGGCCAGTGCTTCGTCAAGATTGAAATGAGAATGGTGCGGCTCTATCCGTAAAGCATTCACTACCAATATTTTAGAGTTTTTTATTTTTTCAAGTTCTTCATCCTTGATTTTCTTCACATCGGTCAGATAAGTAAAGTCATTGATGCGGAATCCAAAAACCTGTAATCTATTGTGATCCACTTCAATGGGCACCACCATTGAATCGCCAATCTTAAAAGGCTTATTGTTCTCGATAATATTCACCTCCACCGCAGGTGCGCCCGGGTACCTGTTCTCATCGGCGAAAATATATTCAAAACGTTGCCTTAACGAAGCCACGACCCGTTCGTGCGCATAAATGGGAATATCGCCCTGTCGAAAAAAAAACGGCCGAATATCATCGATTCCGGCAGTATGATCTGCATGCTCATGGGTAAAAAGAATGCCGTCCAATTTAGAAACGCCCTGCATGAGCATTTGTTGTCTGAAATCAGGACCACAGTCAATTACATAGTTATAACCGTTCCATGATAACAAGACAGAAACCCTGAGTCTTTTATCCTTAGGGTTTTCACTAAGACATACCGGATCGGTGCTTCCGATAACGGGTATACCCTGTGATGTTCCCGTGCCCAAAAAAGTAATTCTGAATTTCGTTTCCATCAGTTCCAAAATTATAACTTATTTATCGAAAAACCTTCCCAAACGCCAATGATAGATCGAGCCACATTTTTTTGGCGGACTCTAATCAAAATACACGATCCAAAGTATAGTTTTAAACATAAAAATCGACCCCAAAACAATTAATAAATAATTAAACAGTTTATAACTTAGATACTACAATATTCTTAACTTTGCCAAAACAAAATCAAAAAATGGCTTCAGTTCTAAAAAGGGGCGCTACATTTGAAAACATTCCCTCTACCCAGGCTAAGACCCTTCGAATAAATTTAAACCCAGATATTTACGGTACGTTCGCAGAGATAGGTGCGGGTCAAGAAACCGCCCGGCATTTTTTTAGGTCAGGTGGGGCCTCAGGCACTATAGCCAAAGCGATGAGCGCATACGATAAAGATTTCAGCGATGCCATTTATGGTATAGAGGAAGATGGCAGATATGTCACCCAAGCGAGGCTTATGACCATGTTAGAACATGAAATGCACCTTATGGAAGAGCGTATCAGCCGTGATAAGCACCCCGAACGTTTATTCTTTTCGTATGCAAATACCGTAGCGACCATCGATTTTTCAAAACGCTATAAAGGCCATGGTTGGATAGGGATACGATTTCAACTTGATCCCAATCAAAAAGAGTTTGACGAAATAATTCTGCATATACGTTTTATGCAAACCGAAGCAAGGTTACAACAAGAAACCCTGGGTATTTTAGGAGTCAATCTTATTTATGGGGCTTTTTATAAATACAACAAGCCAAAAAAACTGTTAAAATACCTCTACGACCATATTGATAGAGATACTGTTGAAATTGATATGGTGAATTTTTTAGGTCCCAATTTTAAAGGAGTCGACAATAGGCTAATGAGCCTTCAGCTTATTAAAAATGACATGACCGATGCGGTAATGTTCGGACCTGACGGGAATAACCTTTTGCCAGCAGCCATACTATATAAAAAGAACATTTTGGCCCTAAGGGGTAGTTTTAGGCCGGTTACCAAGGTAAATCTTGATATGTTCGAAAAATCGTACGATATCTTTATTCGGGATCCCGCGGTTGACGTAAACAAAACCATTGTAATATTCGAAATCACCTTGGCCAACCTAAAATCTTCTGGTGAAATAGATGAACAAGATTTTATGGATCGTGCAGAACTGCTCTGTTCCTTAGGCCACAATGTGATGATTTCCAAATTTCAAGAGTATTACAAATTGGTAGAATATTTCAACAATTATACTAAAAAAAGAATAGGCCTTACCATGGGCGTGAACAATCTTGTTGAAATTTTTAACGAAAAGTATTATAGGCATTTGAGCGGTGGCATTTTAGAGGCCTTTGGTAAGTTGTTTTTCAAAGACCTTCAGGTATACCTGTACCCAATAAAAGATCCAGAAACCGGTATTATAACCACAAGCAACAATATCAAGGTACACCCTAGAATGAAAGAATTATATAAATTCTTCAAATACAATAGCAAGGTGATGGACATTATAGATTACGATCCCGAAATAATGCATATTTTCTCTAGGGATGTTCTTAAGAAAATAGTCAACGGTGAAAGTTGTTGGGAAGACCAATTACCAGAAGGTATTGCAGAAATCATAAAAGAGAAAAACCTTTTTAAAAAGAAAACGGTTGAAGTCGAACAGACCTAAAATGGACAAACAAAAGATAAAAAAAACCTTGACTGTGACATCAAGGTTTTTTTATCGCTACCAATTATCAAGCAATTGCCTGGCATGATCTTTAGTTTTTACCTTTTCAACCACACGTATAACAATACCATTTTCATCAATGACAAATGTCTTCCTATGAATGCCATCATAAGTTCTGCCCATGAATTTTTTACTTCCCCAGACACCAAAAGCATTGATTACCGTATGATTCTCATCAGCCAATAACGGAAATGGAAAATTATACTTATTCTTAAAATTCGCCTGCCTTTTCTCAGAGTCCGCACTAATCCCGAGCAGTTCAAATCCTTGAGACCTTAATTCTTGATAATTATCCCGTAAATTACATGCCTCGACCGTACAACCAGGAGTGCTCGCCTTGGGATAGAAAAAAACAATCAATTTTTTTCCTTTATAATCAGATAAATCAATAGTATTGCCATCTTGGTCCTTGGCAGAAAATTCAGGAACCCTGTCACCCGTTTTCAATGTGTTCATAGTCAATCTAATTTAAAAAATGTTTCATCAATTGGCATAAAAATAGATAAAAAATGACAAAATCTGAAAAAGTGGATTTTACAATACGTACACTTCAGGAATTGTACCCAACAATTCCGGCCCCTTTAGTGCATAAAGACCCCTATACTCTGCTTATTGCGGTGCTACTGTCAGCCCAAAGCACCGATGTGCGCGTAAATAAAATAACGCCCTTGCTTTTTGCTAAAGCCGACAGCCCATATGATATGGTCAAACTATCGGTTGATGAGATTAGGAACATTATTAAACCTGTGGGACTTTCACCAATGAAATCAAAGGGCATTCACGGGCTTTCAAAGATATTGATTGAAAAATATGATGGCATCGTTCCTGAAAATATTGAGCTGTTGGAAGAATTTCCTTCTGTAGGTCATAAAACAGCAAGTGTCGTAGTTGCCCAGGCCTTCGGAATTCCTGCTTTTCCTGTTGACACCCATATTCATAGATTAATGTACCGATGGGGCCTCTCAAACGGAAAAAATGTAGTTCAAACAGAAAAGGATGCCAAGCGATTGTTTCCCAAAGAATTATGGAACGACCTACATTTGCAGATGATATGGTATGGTCGTGAATATTCACAAGCACGTGGTTGGAATCTGGAAAAAGACCCGATCACAAAAGCAATCGGAAGAAAAAAAGTATTGGGTGAGTACTTTAAAACAAAAAAGACCCGAAAATAACAGGTCTTTTTTTTTAGTTCAATACATTCTCAAACTTAAGGTTTTTGTACGCTATCACATGAAGTGATTTTGAAAACCCAAGTAAAAACTGAATGGTTTCAGACTTGGTTTCAGTAAGTTTGCATTTTTTTTGGTGTCCAGGGTAAATTTTTTCCATAGTGTGTTTTCGTTTCGTTATACTAAGATAACGGAGCTACTATGAAAATATTGTTACTACCTGTTACAACCGTATTTTAGTTTGTCAAGACAATATTGTGCTTGTCTATTATTTTTCTAAGGTTTATAAGTGCATAGCGCATTCTGCCAAGTGCAGTATTGATGCTGACACCCGTGTTTTCTGAGATTTCTTTAAAACTCATATCCTTATAAATACGCATTAAAAGCACCTCTTTTTGGTCATTTGGCAATTCTTCAACAAGTTGCCTAAGATCAGAATCGATCTGGTTTTTGATGATTTGCTTTTCAGCATTCAATTTATCGTCACCGATAACAGAAAAAATATTGAAATCATCATTACCTTCAAATTTCGGTATTCTTTTGTTCTTTCTAAAGTGGTCAATGATAAGGTTGTGTGCGATTCGCATGACCCAAGGTAAAAATTTACCTTCTTCGCTATATCTTCCTTTCTTTAAGGTCTTAATGACCTTGATAAAGGTATCTTGAAAAATATCCTCGGTAACATCCCTATCCAACACTTTAGAGTAAATAAAACTTGATATGCGTTGGTTGTGCCTGTTTATTAGCACCTCTAGAGATTTTTCATCTCCACTAATATAGTCTCTTACTAATACTGAGTCTTCAATTTGTAATGCCATTCGGTTAGGTTTTTTAGTTAAGGTTTGGGAATTTCGATTTGAAAGCTTTTTTTGGGTCATTTAGTTATTTTTTGAGTTTAACTTTAAATCGTAACAACAATGTTATGATTCTCAATTATGGGATAAAACTATATATATCATACCATGGAAAAAAAACATTGTTGTCAAACAAGCGGTTTTTGATGTGAAAACCTACTTTTATACTTATCAACAAAATAAAAAGATTCGTAGAACGTTGAAAGGTCAAAATTCAACTTCGCACTTAGTCGATACTATTGTTCACTTTATCGACCATTGGTTGACCATATACCTAAAACATTAACTATTTGTCGGTAATTAATTGTGGTTGCATTTGACCTCACCAATACAAAAAGCCCCGACAATAAAATTGTCGGGGCTTTTGAAAAAAATATTTATTGTTCTAGTTCAAGTTTGATTCAAACTTCATACCCTGCACTGCTGTTACCTTTAGCGACTTTGAATAGCCCAGTAAAAATTGAACTGTCTCGCTTTTTACTTGAATAAGTTTACAATTATTTTGTTTCTTCACGTAATTTGTTTCCATAACTATCTAAATATTGCTTCAAAGCTATAACGCCACAATAGATAAATATAATGAAATCAATCGACCGAAGACCTATTAATTAGTCAAAACAATATTATTCTCTTCTATTATCTTTCTAAGGTTAATAAGCGCATAGCGCATTCTACCCAGTGCCGTATTAATACTGACCCCTGTATTCTCAGAAATTTCCTTAAAACTCATATCCTTATATATACGCATTAAGAGCACTTCTTTTTGGTCAACTGGTAGTTCATCAATCAAATCTACCAATTCAGAATCTATCTGGTCTTTGATAATCTGGTTTTCAGCATTCAATTTCTCATCACCCATGACCGAGAAAATATTGAAGCTATCAGAACCCTTGTACATAGGCATTCGTTGACTTTTTCTGAAATAGTCAATAATAAGGTTGTGTGCGATGCGCATTACCCAAGGTAAAAACTTGCCTTCTTCGCTATATGTACCACGTTTCAAGGTTCTAATTACTTTAATAAATGTATCTTGAAAAATATCTTCAGCAATAGCACGGTCATTGACCTTCGAGTAAATAAAGCTGCTTATACGTTGATTATGTCTATTGATAATAGTTTCTAGCGCTCTTTCGTCTCCGGCAATATACTTCTTTATTAATATGGGGTCGTCAATTTGTACTTCCATAACAATTACTTTTTTCGGTTAAAAATAGTGGCCTCTTCTTATAAAAAGGTCTTGTGGGTTATTCTAACAATTTTAAAAAAGTAATTTTGTTGCTATAGGCTGTTTGACGTTAAATTGAGTCCAAATATAGATAAAATTATGCTGTGATTAAAAAAAACTGTTGTCATGCACACATTTTATCATGCAAACTATACAATTACAGCTAATGAACTACCTCGATGTAAGCTCGCCTGAACGGCACGGGCAGGCATACGAGGTGTCAAATTTCAAAAAAAAAGCCTGAAATTTCAAAAAAAAAAAAAGAAACGATTCAAACGAGGAACCTGCCAGCCGCCAGACTGGTTAAACCTACTGGTGGGATTAAAACCCTACCAATCTCAAGTGTTGACGGATATTGTACGTTTATTAATGTCAAATAAAACAATACGCAATCTAACTATCAAGAAATCGAAAAACTAACCTATACAATATAAAGACAAGATGAGTTCATTGTATCTTTGTCAACCTAATCATTAGCATGGCAAGTATTCTAGACGTAAATCCGAAAGAAAACATCATTATCAAAGGTGCAAAACTGCATAACTTGAAAAATATAGATGTTGTCATACCCAGAAATAAACTTGTTGTTATCACGGGCTTGTCAGGTTCTGGAAAATCAAGCTTGGCCTTTGACACCCTCTACGCAGAAGGGCAACGTCGCTATGTAGAGAGCCTTTCTTCTTATGCCAGACAGTTTTTAGGAAAACTTGACAAACCCAAGGTCGATTATATAAAAGGTATCGCCCCCGCTATTGCCATTGAACAAAAGGTGAACTCAACAAACCCACGCTCAACGGTCGGTACCACTACCGAAATCTATGATTATTTGAAACTTTTGTATGCGCGCATCGGTAGAACTATTTCGCCCATTTCAGGCAAAGAGGTCAAAAAACATACGGTAACCGATGTAATGAACCATGTCAAGGAATTCAAAGAAAATACGAAACTTTTGTTATTGGCCCCAATTGCAATCAAAAAAGAGCGGGATCCTTTAAAATCACTTCAATTATTTTCAAAACAAGGGTATGCACGAATAAAATATAAAGGTGAGGTTTTACGAATCGATGCTGCCCCTCTAAATATAGGAAGGAAATTCTATTTGGTCATCGATAGAATCATTTCCAAAAACGATGAAGATTTTTTAAATCGCTTGGCCAATGCCGTAGATACTGCTTTTTTTGAAGGAGAAGGGGTGTGTGTCATCGAAGAGTTATCTTCAGCTAAGCAAACTCAGTTCAGCAATAAATTCGAATTGGATGACCTTCAATTTTTAGAACCCAATGTGCATTTGTTCAGCTTCAACAACCCGTATGGCGCCTGTTCTAAATGCGAAGGTTACGGTGATGTCATCGGCATCGACGAGGATCTTGTTATACCCAATACTGCGCTTTCAGTTTATGAAAATGCCATTTTTCCGTGGAGGGGCGAACGTATGGGCAGGTACCGTGACCAATTGGCAAACACGGCCTACACCTTTAATTTTCCTATTCATAAACCTTGGTTTGAACTATCAGAAGAACAAAAATTGTTGGTTTGGGAGGGTAACGATCATTTTATAGGGCTGCACAAGTTCTTCGGAAAACTAGAAGCGAAAAGTTATAAAATACAAAACCGGGTAATGCTGTCACGTTATCGGGGAAAAACTAAATGCTATGTCTGTAAAGGCAAGCGACTAAGAAAAGAAACCGATTATATAAAAGTAGATGGTAAGTCTATTTCAGATTTGGTCGAACTTTCGATTGAGAAATTAATTCACTTCTTCACCAATTTATCCCTGAATGCCAACGATGGCAAAATTGCATCACGCTTATTAAAGGAAATTAGCACAAGATTGGGCTTTTTGCATAAGGTCGGACTAGGTTATCTCACCTTGAACAGAAAATCAAACACCCTTTCTGGCGGTGAAAGCCAACGCATTAACCTAGCAACATCGTTGGGCAGCAGCTTGGTAGGAAGTATGTATATATTAGATGAGCCCAGTATTGGCCTGCACCCCAGAGATACCGAAAACCTAATAGAGGTTTTAAAATCATTACGGGATTTAGGAAATACCGTTATCGTGGTAGAACACGACGAAGACATTATGAAAGCCGCCGATGAGGTTATCGATATTGGCCCTGAGGCCGGTACCCATGGTGGTGAAGTAGTGGCACACGGCACCTTAGATGAGATATTGCAATCGGTTTCACTTACCGCAAGCTATCTCAACGGAACTCTAGAAATAAAGGTTCCAAATGAACGAAGGACTTCTAAAAACTTTATAGAGATAAAAGGGGCAAGAGAGAACAATCTAAAGAATATTGATGCTGTTTTTCCATTGAACACCTTAACTGTAGTAACTGGGGTATCGGGCAGTGGCAAGAGTACCTTGGTCAAGAAATTGCTTTATCCCATTATTTTAAAAGAAGTGGGGGGGTACGGTGAAAAGGCAGGTCAGTACACCTCGTTTGGTGGCCAGTACCAGTCCATCAAACATGTTGAATTTGTGGACCAAAACCCAATCGGTCGTTCATCTCGTTCAAACCCAGTTACCTATATAAAGGCATATGATGATATTCGCAATTTATTCGCATCACAAAAATTAAGTAAAATAAGAGGCTATCAAGCCAAACATTTTTCTTTTAATGTGGATGGGGGGCGCTGTGAAAAATGTAAGGGCGAGGGCGAGATTACCGTAGAAATGCAATTCATGGCCGATGTACACCTAGAATGTGATACCTGTGGCGGCAAGCGTTTTAAAAAAGAGGTTTTGGAGGTCAAATTTGACCATGCATCTATTGATGATGTACTTCACATGACCATTGATGATGCCATTGCCTTTTTTGAAACTGGCCTACAGACAAAAATCGTCAAAAAACTTAAGCCCCTACAAGAAGTGGGGCTGGGCTATGTCACTTTAGGGCAGTCGTCCTCTACCCTATCGGGCGGAGAGGCGCAACGTATCAAACTAGCCTCATTTTTGATAAAGGGAACTACAAAAGATAAAGCCGTGTTCATTTTCGACGAACCTACCACTGGCCTACACTTTCATGATATTAAAAAACTACTGAAATCATTTGATGCCTTGATCGAAAGAGGGCATTCTGTTATAGTTGTCGAACACAATATTGAACTTATCAAATGTGCCGATCACATCATTGATCTTGGCCCAGAAGGGGGAGATAAAGGAGGACAACTACTTGCGCAAGGTACTCCAGAAGAGTTAATCACCAGTAAAACCTCTTACACCGCAGGGTATCTTAGAGAGAAATTACTTTAAGGTTCGATTCAACACATCTAGCCCATTTCAAACTACATTTCATTTTTCACCCACAAAGAACTTATTACCTTAAATCCGCAAGGGTTTTCGTTACGAAAAGTCTAAGTGTCTGTTAGTGTTGGTCTAGCGCAGAAAAAAGTAACGCAGACATATCACTAGATATGGTGAGCAGGTTTTTTTGAGCATTGCCAACAATGACAGGCAGTTAGGGTGCACGACAAATTTCCCTAAATCGAACAGATCTGGACAGTTTCACTTTGGAGCTGTCCCCACCCTGCCTGTCCGGCAGGCAGGCTAACCCTCCCCCGAAGGGAGGGAACCGTTTCTCGACACCTATGAACCCCTGGCTTTTGCAGAATCTACCCCCCTCCCTCTGGAGGGGTCGGGGGAGGACAGTCCGGTAAAATGGTCTTCTATTGAACAGAAAGGGAAATTTGTCGTACACCCGGCAGTTAGGCTTTGCAGTAGAAATACCCTTGCGGATTTAAGATATTATAAAAAAACCACTGTTGTCCGACCGGCCGTCAGGCGGGTCAGTTGGTTACCATCAAACCTGCCCGCCTTTGGAGGGTCTTTTATCCTTAACAGACACTACTGATAAAAAACAATAGTCTCACACTTTAACTAAACCACCCTGCACTGAAAGTGCAGGGGTTTCTTTGACTAAGGACTGAAAGTCCTTCATATTAAAACTTTTCCATGATTTGAAATAGATTACGAATTGAAAAAATCTCGAAATTCAGATTTTT
>JAJRSY010000106.1 GCA_024278565.1 Bacteroidota bacterium | reverse complement strand
TGGATGCATACAAAGCCCTGAAAAACAAAAACCCGAAATTCAATACGGTCGATTTTCGGGTAATGCAGTACCGGAAGTTTTTTTGACCGAAGAATGAAGACCTAGGTTTTCAAAACCCAGACCTGCTAGGTTTTCAAAACCTAGTAGGTCTCTAGTGCCTGTAGATCTACTTGATGTCGGTGCTCAATAGGGCATAAAAAACCTTGATGCCGTATGCGATCTGGCCGATCTTTAAATTTTCATTGGGGCTGTGCTGATTGTTATCGGGGTTTACCATGGGAACGATAAAAGCGGGAATATTCAGTTCATTTATAAAGGTGGCAATGGGCACTGTACCGCCCATGATCCGTATTTGAACCACTTCACCGTCAAAATTACTTTTTAAGGTGTTGACCAAAAACTCACCATAAGGGTTGCCAAAATCGGTGCGAAAGGCGTCGGTCACCCTACCTTCGGTGATGGTCATGATCTTATCATGGGTCGACCGTTCTTCTTTGGTAGGTGTTTTGTCGGTAATGTAAAATCCTTGATCCTGAATATGTTTTTTCACCAATGCTTTCATTCTAGTGCCATCGGTTTCGGGCACCAAGCGAATATCCAATTCGGCAGTGGCACTTTCGGGTACTATGGTGCGTTTTTTTTCACCTATCCAACCAGAGCCAAGACCTCGAATGTTCAGTGATGGGTATTGTAGTGATTCTTGGTAAAATGAGCCTACCTTTTCGGGAGTTTTAATGCCCAAATACGAATTGATCTTAGTTGCATCATCGGGTACGCTTTTTAGTATTTCCATAGTTTTTTCATCCAAGGCGATACCGTCATAATAGCCATCAATGACCACCTTGCCATCAGCATCTTTCATACTGGCCAATGCTTCGGCCAGAAGAAAACCGGGGTTTGGGGCATAATTTCCGTAATGTCCGCTATGTTGTGGCCTGATGGGGCCGTGGGCGGTCAAGGTCAACGAAGTGATGCCCCGGCAACCATAAACTATCGTAGGTTTTTCAGAACTATGGACAGGGCCATCGGTAATGACCAAAAAATCGGCTTCCAACAATTCTCGGTATTCCTTTACCGCCTTGGGCAGTGGTTTGCTTCCCTTTTCCTCCTCGCTGTCCAAAATGACCTTGACGTTGAACGCAAGGGTTAGGTTGTTTTTCTTTAATAGGTCAATGGCATTCAGGAACATGACGATCGGCCCTTTGTCATCAGAGGTCGAACGGCCGAACAAACGCCAATCATAGTTGATGTCTTCGTTCAGATCTTCAAAAGCCTCGGTTTTCCATCCATCGCCATCGGGTGATTTTAAGATCACTTCGTAAGGGTTTGATTGGTCCCATTTTGAGGGATCCACCGATTGCCCGTCAAAATGCATATAGAAAAGAATAGTGGGCTTGCTGTCTTCCATAGGCAACGAAGCGAAGAACAGAGATTCGCCATCGGTAGGCAAGACCGAGGAATTGAACCCCCGTTCATTGAATTTCTTGGTCAGCCAAGTTAGGTTTCTGTTGATATCGGCATGCTCTAGAGCATCGTTCGGAATTTTTACGAACTCACGAATTTCACCAATGCTATGGCGTACTTGTGATTTGATCTGTGATTCTTCTTGGGCCGAAATCGAGTATACGGCTAAAACAACAAGTAATAGTAGTGATTTTTTCATTTGAGTTTCTTATTTCGAGGTATTAAATGTAAGAATATTTTGGGCTAGGCCTTGGGTTTTCCTATAAATTTCAAAACCACCAAGCGTATCAAAAGTACAAAAGGAAAACCGTGCTGTAGTACATCAAACCAATCGATTGCTTTCATGCCATGGGCACCACCGGCAATCCACTTGAGTTTGCCCCAGATATGGGGTTCGGGAAAAAAGGGCGCCAGGCCCAAGGTAAGGCATACTAAAATGACAAGTTTCCAATTATTGATAAAGTCTTTCACGAATGCTAAATGTTTTTTGTTGGGCACTAAACCTGCTAGGTCTTCAAGGTCTAGCAGGTTTGAGGGTTTATCGAATTGTTTTTACAAAACCGGAAATCGAAGATAGTCCATTTTGTGTCAATTGTGGCATTCTCTAAAAGCAGGAAAGTTTAAAGCGTGGGAGGTCGAATTTTTTCTATCAATTCATTTTTCGGCCATTCAACTGCAGCTTCTTGATCGTATGCTTAAAAATACGCAAACCCTACGAATAAGCCCGAAGCCCGCATTGCTTATAGGTTTTATTTTCTAGTTAAAGGTTAAAACCCTGCTCCCGACCGTTCGGGACATTACTCCCGATAGTTAACAGGGATTAGTTTCTATAAACATTTTGGCCACAAAAGTTATTAGGTTATTGAATATTGGGTTATTACTGGGTTCCGACTAAATAACCAATAACATAGTAACCCAATAACTGTTGGCAATTTCATTGTTTTTCAAAACCTATGGATTTTTAATCCATCAGTGGTTTAGTATCTCTTGTTTTTTACACCGATTTTTCACATAGCTATTATTCTTTTGGAAAGTCCGTTTCTTTAAATTCAATACTTTTTGCCTTTAGATATTCCCAGATCTCCGCTGTGTTCCCAGCATTGGATAATTCTGAAAAATCCGTTTGTGATAGGCAATAGGTTAGGAACCCGTCAATGTTTGTTTCGGGAATATCGAAATTTTCGGATAGTGTTTTCTTTGAAAACTTAGCAATGATTTCTTTTTCAATCGCCATATTTTCATCGCGGGCGACCATGTCCTCGAAGGATTTGGTTCTCCCAGAAGCCTTGTTCATTATTTTATGTGTATTTATTACTATGGCTAAACCATAATAATAAACATATTTACCCCTGTCCGCCTCTAAAAGTAACCGTTCACTTTGGGCCATTACTTCTACATCTGCATTTGGTAACCCCAATGATGATGAAGTAACAACGGGTTTGATATTGAGTCTATCAATATCAAGATCTATTTTCCCCGTTAGATTGTAGGGTGTAACCGTAGTTTCATCTAAATTGATAACGTTCTCCACAAGGTTCACGGTGACCGAATTTTGGTTAAAGACCGTGTCGGTAACAATAATTTCTTTTGTTAGATATTGAACCGCAGTAAATCGAATTGAATCTCTCAATTTAACCTCAATGGTGAACAACCCTAAAGTATCGGTAATCGTTGATTTTTTAGAATTTAGGTTGATGATCAATATATTCGAAACATCGTTGTTAAGGCTTTTAACCCTACCATTTATGTATTTGGCTTTTTCTTGACTAAATACTGTATGCGAAGTCAGTGAAATAAATAATAGGACCAAGAGTCTTAAATGCTTTTTAGCCATCCCCCGTTTTTTCAAATTTACAGTTATGGAACAAGATCAGAGCCAATAAAACCTTGGCCATAAGTAGTTTATGAGTTTATATTTTTCGACGTTTCAAAAAGTTTTCCAATTTTAAATTCTATGTAAACATCAATAAAACCATTGCTTTACAAGTTTTAACATGCAATTTTCGGGAGATGGCCAATTAAAGATATATCTGTTTTGTTGCAATTCTCTACGAGTTCATTCCATGAGAATGCGTATTCCTCATAGCCTTGAAGTTGTTTTATGTAATTAGGTACGGTCAATTTGTGAAAATCTTCGTGTAAGATACCATTTTAGGGCAATTATCTCAATTTTTTACAATTGTTACTTGAAAAATAAATTGGGCGTTGGCAAAAAAATGCTGCTGGCTGTATGAAACACAATAACGATTTACGGTGACCAGCCACCTCGCAGAATCTAAAACCTTTAAGATGTCAAAACCTACTGTTGAAAACAGCCGTTAAACCTGCTAGGTCTTCAAGACCTAGCAGGTTTGGGTTTATCGAATTGTTTTTACAAAACCGGAAATCGAAGATACCCCATTCTCGTTAAGATGTTTGATAAATGCCGAACCAATAATGGCACCCTTGGTGGTTTTGGACGCTTGCTGAAAGGTTTCGGAATCTTTAATGCCAAAACCGACTATCAACGGGTTTGCGAGCGATAGTGAAGCAATACGTTGAAAGTATTTTTTTGTTTTTCACCAAACCCTTCTTTGGATCCGGTCACGCTTGCCGAGCTTACCATATAAATGAAGCCGTTAGAGGCGGCATCGATCTGGCGAATACGTTTATCACTGGTCTGTGGCGTTATCAGGAATATGTTCAAAAGACCGTGTTTTTTGAAAATGGACTCGTACCGTTCTTGATAAACATCAAGCGGAAGATCGGGCATAATGATACCATCGATTCCGATTTTTTCGCATTTTTCACAAAAGGCCTTTACCCCGTATTGCAACATCGGGTTAAAATTGCCCATTAGGATCAAGGGTATCGAAACTGATTTTCGAATGTCTTTCAACTGATCAAAAAGTAGTTCGGTATGCATACCGTTCTTTAAAGCCTTGGTCGAGCTTTTTTGAATGGTGGGACCATCGGCCAAAGGATCACTGAAGGGCAAGCCTATTTCAATCATGTCGACTCCGTTTTTTTCTAGATCTTGAATGATTTTTACGGTATCGTTCAATTGTGGATGGCCTGCTGTAAAGTATATGGAGAGGAGTTTACCTTCCCCTTTCATTTTTTGTGTGATTCTGTTGTTCATGTTTTTTTCTGCTAAAGCTTGAAATATTCAATATACGTGTCCAAATCCTTATCCCCACGGCCAGACAGGCTGAGTACCACAACATCGTCAGGCTTAAATTTTCTATGTTGGAAAATGGCAAGCGCATGGCCCGTTTCTATGGCTGGAACGATACCTTCAAGTTGCGTAAGTTCAAGACCGGCGGTCATTGCTTCATCATCGGTTGCCGAATAAAATTCTGCCCTGCCTGTTTTATACAAATGTGAATGCATAGGCCCTACACCGGGGTAATCGAGTCCTGCCGAAATGGAGTAGGGTTCGGTAATCTGCCCGTCTTGAGTTTGCATCAATAGGGTTTTGCAACCATGAATAACGCCTACTTTGCCCAAAACCGAGGTTGCGGCACTTTCACCTGAATCGATTCCCTTACCGGCAGCTTCCACGGCGATAAGGCCTACCTTGTTGTTTTCCAGAAAATGGTAATAGGCTCCCGCGGCATTGCTTCCCCCACCAATACAGGCAACCACATAATCAGGGTGCTCACGACCTTCTTTCTCTTTTAACTGCCACTTTATCTCTTCTGAAATAACCGACTGAAAACGGGTGACCATATCAGGGTACGGGTGTGGCCCAATAGCAGATCCAATAATGTAATGCGTATCGAACGGATTGTTGATCCAATCCCTAATCGCCTCGTTGGTGGCATCTTTAAGGGTCCTGCTGCCCGACAATGCAGGTCTTACCTTGGCGCCCAGCATTTTCATTCGCGCTACGTTCGGGGCTTGGCGTGCGATATCTATCTCGCCCATGTATACCACACATTCAATGCCCATTAGGGCGCAGACCGTAGCTGTGGCAACGCCATGTTGCCCAGCACCGGTCTCGGCAATGATCCGGGTTTTGCCCAAGTGCTTTGCAACCAAGATCTGCCCTATGGTATTGTTTATCTTATGGGCACCGGTATGGTTGAGGTCTTCCCGTTTCAAATATATTTTGGTGCCGTGCTTTTCTGAAAGACGCTTGGCAAAATAAAGGGGCGATGGCCTGCCCACGTAGTCCTTTAATAATTGGTGGAACTCTTTTTGAAAAGAATCCCCATTCATGATATCCAAATAAGTGCTTCGTAG
>JAJRSY010000105.1 GCA_024278565.1 Bacteroidota bacterium | reverse complement strand
GTTGGATTTTAATCCGTTGACGGACACCTTGCTTAATGAAAACGGACAAGAAGTGATGTTCGATGAACCTACGGGATGGGAATTGCCACCAAAGGGCTTTGAGGTAAAAGATGCCGGGTTCTTGGCACCAAATGAAGATGGTTCAGGGGTAGAGGTTAGGGTAAGCCCTACCTCAGAACGTTTACAGTTGTTAGAGCCTTTTGTCCCCATAAAGGATGAAGAGCTTCAAGGCGTGAAATTATTGATAAAAGCATTTGGCAAATGTACCACCGACCATATTTCGATGGCCGGTCCCTGGTTACGTTTCAGGGGGCATTTAGATAATATTTCGAACAACTGCCTTATAGGGGCCGTGAACGCCTTCGGAAAGAAAACAAATTTTATCAAGAATCAATTGACAGGTGAGCTTGGAGGTGTGCCCGATGTAGCGCGTGCCTATAAAGCGGCAGGTATTCGCACTATTGTTGTTGGAGACCACAACTATGGCGAAGGGTCATCACGTGAGCATGCGGCCATGGAGCCAAGACATCTTGGGGTGGCTGCCGTATTGGTGAAATCATTTGCACGTATTCACGAGACTAACCTAAAAAAGCAGGGCATGTTGGGTCTGACCTTTGCCAATGAAAGTGATTATGATTTAATTCAAGAAGATGATACCTTCAACTTTGTCGATATTGCAGATTTTGCCCCAGATAAACCATTGACTCTAGAAGTTGTTCATGTTGATGGGAGCAAAGACACTATTATAGCAAACCATACCTATAATGAAGCTCAAATAGGATGGTATAGAGAAGGTTCTGCACTCAATGTTATCAAATGGGAAAACGACGCATAGTTTTCCTTTAAAATAGTTATTAAAAACTCCCGTTTATCTTCGGGAGTTTTTTAGTTTTGAAACATAGCTAGTTTATCTATGAAAAAACAAACAGTCTATACACTTTTGGTAATTGCTTTGGTACTCTCTTTTTTTGTGACCCCATTGGGTTATTACGCAAAGGTTTGGTTGAACACGCTCTTTTCGTTCAGTCCAACTGAAGTGACCGCTGAAGAAAGGCAAACACTTTCAAATTACGAATGGAAGCTCAAAGATAAAAATTGGGTTTTTTTCAATTTCAATCGCTCTAGGGGAAGGGTGGTCTTTATCAACTTTTGGGCTTCGTGGAAATTACCCTGTGAAGCAGAACTGAAAGATGTTCAAATCTTGTACGATAAGTACTGTGACAAGGTAGATTTCTACATCATTACCAATGAAGAAAGCCCCCCGGTTGAAAAATTTATGGCAAGAACCGGCTTTACTTTTCCAGTTACCTATCTTGTAATCGGCGAACCTTCCCCTATAAAGACCAAGCCCGTTCCTTCATCGTACATAATCGATAAAAACGGAATGGTGGTTGTGCGTTCGGAAGGTATCAAGGACTGGGACAATGAAACGGTGCACCGTATATTGGACCGACTTATTACAACCAAATGAAGCTCACCAAAAATCAACTTACCAATGCGGCTTTAATAGTCTTTTTTGCATTGTTCTTGTTTACCCCGGTTGGTTTTCACCTTCGGGTATATGTTTCCAGGCTATTTTCATTTAGCCCATCGGTCTTGGCGGTTGACAAGCGATTGGTGCTTACCGACTACACTTGGCAATTAATCGATTTAGAGGGTGGCCCATTTGATTTTAAAGAGGTAAAGGGCAAGGTAGTGCTGGTCAATTTTTGGGCTACCTGGTGTCCGCCCTGTGTTGCCGAAATGCCGAGTCTACAAGAACTTTTTGATGATTATGGTGATAAGGTGGCATTTGTTATTGTGGCTCAAGACGAGAAAGGAAAGGTATCCGATTTTTTAAATAAAAAAGGATATACCTTCCCCGTTTATTTTGAGAATTCCCCTAGTCCTGATCTGTTGTTGCCAGAATACATACCTACAACCTATATTATCGGTAAACGAGGTGAGTTGGTAGTTGAAAAAACCGGCGTCGCAAACTGGAACAGCAAATCCACCAGAGAACTGTTGGATCAGCTGCTGGGTGAGGATTGATTTGTTCCCACTCCCGAAAATTCGGGAGGTTTAACCGCTGAAAAGCCTGCCTGCCGCAGACAGGGCTATTTCTCAATTCTTGATTCGCATGAATAATACGGCTTAACCGTAAGGCAGTGGCTTTCACCCATGACAGGAGACTTCGGGGGGCAGCTTCTTTTTTGCAACAACAAAAAGCCCCAACCGAAAAGTTGGGGACTTGTGCCCACGACTGGAGTCGAACCAGCACGATCTTTCGAACACTACCCCCTCAAGGTAGCGCGTCTACCAATTCCGCCACGTGGGCTTGAAGAACTGAATTTAAACTAAAAAAAGTTAAGTGCTCGACTTAACTTTTTTGTGACCTGGCTGGGGCTCGAACCCAGGACCCTCTCCTTAAAAGGGAGATGCTCTACCAACTGAGCTACCAGGTCAAAATTTCATTACAAAGATTCGCTCTTTGCGGCTGCAAATATAGTAGCAATAATTAATTTTACAAGTCGATTTTAAGAGAAATTTGAATTTCTTTTTGAAATCAATCATAATTAGTTGATTTTTACAAAAAACCAGCTTTTGAAAATAGTGCTTTTAGGTTATATGGGAAGTGGTAAGACCACAGTGGGTAAGAGATTGGCCCAAGAGATGGACTTACGTTTCTTAGATTTGGATGACCAGATAGAAGCATCTGAAGCATCTAAAATAACAGCTATTTTCAGTAAAAAGGGAGAGATCTATTTTCGACGGAAAGAGGCGGAGTGCTTACGAACCATACTTACTATGGAGGATGGTTTTGTACTCTCAATTGGTGGGGGTACGCCTTGCTACGCCAACAATATGAAGGCCATATCAGAAGCGACCAACAAGGTGGTGCATCTAAAAATGTCCATTACCGCCCTTGTAAAACGATTGGTAAAAGAAAAGTCAGAACGACCTATGATCGCAAGTATATCTGATGGGGAGTTGCCCGAGTTTATCGGCAAACATTTGTTCGAAAGAAATTTTTATTATTCTCAGGCCGAGCATTCGGTCAGTTGTGATGGTAAGGATCCCAAAACCATCGCAAATGAAATCAAAGAAATAGTAAGCTGACCCTTTTATTCGTAATGTGCTTGACACTATTTCTTAGGCTAAATGAACCGAATCGTTCTTCGCTTTGAAAACCACTTCAATATGCTCTTGCAAAGAAGTTGATAATGAAATACCTTTGTAGTCGGCCTTAACCGGGTATTTTTTGTGGTTTCGGTTGACTAAGACCGCAGTCTTCAATTGTTTTAACGGGGTCTTTAAAAAATGGTGCACGCCGTAGATCAAAGTAGTGCCCGAATTCAATACATCATCTACCAAAACAATTGATTTATTGGTGTAGTCCTTTTCAGCAATTGATGTTTTTACACCACTCTCTAGCGGATTGCTCTTAGTCATACTGACCTTGCACAGAACAACATTGGCCTTGGTGATATCTTGGAGTACCTGTTGTATTTTTTTTGCAAAATGAAGTCCGCCCCCTTCTATGCCCGCGATTACGATTTCCTTTTCTTCAACATTGGCCTCAAAAATCTGATAGGCAATGCGCCTGACCGTATGTTGTATTTGTTCGTGTGACAGTATTTTGTGCTGCATGCTTTAAAATGATTGCTATTCAAAGATATAGAAATAGAACTATAAACTATCTTCGGTATTGAAAGTATCCTTCCCTCTTCCTGTGGGAGAGTCGGAGGGGGCTTCTAAATACCCATCAATTTCCCTTCGATCCTTTTTTGTGGGTCGACCTGTACCTTTCTTGCGGTAATACTCTTTTGAGTATTGCAGCAGTTCGTTATGTTCAAAAGCTTCTTTTGGGGTAGTGGCTTTTCGGTAGATATCGACCAATTTGGCACCGACCCTACTTTTCGGAATGTCCAATACCGTTAATTGATGGTTGATCTGGTTCTTGCGCACCGTAATTTTATCCATCGGGTAGACCTCTCGAGAAGGCTTGACCACTTGCCCGTTTATTTGAACATGCCCTTCTTTACAGGCATTAGTGCCTAAGTTGCGGGTTTTGAAATAACGGCAGCTCCATAAGAATTTATCGATACGCATAGTGAATTAAAAAACTTTGTTAAGGTCTTCAACAAAAATACGGGAAAATTGTATCTTGCCACCTTAATAACGAATTGATGAAAATGAACCGTATAGTTGCCCTTTTGTTGTTGCTGGTCGCCTTCTCATGTAAAGATGATGATGATGCCCCTGCTGTTGAAGTTAAACCCCCACGCTTATTGAGTGAGGTTGCCGTAGAGGATGATGCAAAGATCAAAGAATATTTAAAGACGCATTTCTATAATCATGAGGAGTTTGCCAACCCACCGGCCGATTTTGATTTTAAAATAAAGATCGATAGGATTGCAGGGGATAATGCGGATAAAATTCCCATGTTTGACCAAGAAGAGCTGAAGTCTGAGGTAATTACCGTTCTTTCTTCGGCTTTTGGAAGAACCGATGGGGAAGAAGTATCACATACACTTTATTATTTGGTAGCTAGGGAAGGAACCGGCGAAAGCCCTACCATAGGTGATAATGTGGTACTACAATACGAAGGCTCTCTATTGGATGGTGTTCTTTTTGATGGGTGGAGTACGCCTATCAAGGAATACCTGTCAGGCAACTTAACAAGGGGTTATGGTAATGGGGTCAAAAAATTTAAGTCGGGTACAGGTCCAATTGAAAATGGCGATGGCACAGTGAGTTATGAGGGGTATGGGGTTGGTTTGATTTTCATTCCTTCCGGTCTTGGGTATTTTGACAAACCTCGTGAGGGGTCAGGTATTCCTAAACATGAGCCTTTGATTTTCAAGATCGATGTCTTAGCATTTGAAAAAGACACCGATTTTGACGGTGATGGCATACCTTCCATTTTGGAAGATTTGGATGGTGATGGGAATCTGAACAATGACAATACTGATGGTGATGCCGGTGCCAATCACAGAGATATCGACGATGACAATGACGGAAAACCCACCCGTGATGAGATCGAGATCGATGACGAGGGCAACATCACATATCCCGATACCGATGGCGATGGCACCCCAGATTATTTAGATAGCGATAGTTGATCTCACAACGTCATTGCGAGGCACGAAGCAATCCCTTGAACAGAACAAGAAGGACGGCAAAAACTCCAAACAGAAAATAATAAAGCCCTGAAGCTATGTTCTTCAGGGCTTTCTATATATCCGTTTTCAAGACCTAGTAGTACTAGGTCTAAATCGTAATTATTATAATTTCAAAGACAGACTCAAAATCAATTGTTCAGGTCGGGTATCGAGCCTACTATCGGGCAAGCTGGTAATGTTGGTATTTACAAACCTCGCCTCATTGTCGCTAAAACCCCTTTCGTAGCGAAGGTCGATTCCCAGTTTTCCCAAATTCACGCCCGCACCGATATGCATACCTACCGAAAAATCATTTTCAATGGTATTGATGTCTATACCATCAAATTCAGTATTCAATATATACTGAAAAGCAGGACCGGCAAATAAATGCAAGGGGCCGATCACCTTTATACCCAACAATAAAGGTGCATCCAACTTGCTCATATTAAAAGAATTACCGTTATAATCTGATTTTGTTTTGGTATAGATCAATTCAGGCCTAAAGTAGAGCCGGCTTACACCAAGTTTTCCGTAGATACCAACGTGGTAGCCAATGTTCCTGTCCGGGTCACTGGCCGCTTCGCCCACTGATTCGAAGTAATCACCGTTGGCATTGTAGTTAAGACCGGCCTTGATACCGAACCCTGATTCTTTTTGTGCGAATGCGGTAATGCTTACCAAAGCAAAAACCGCCAGTAGAAGTGTCTTTTTCATATTGTTCTCGTTTTTATAAGGCAACAGTATCAAAAACGATACCATTCACCCAATATCTTAAAAACGGCCTTTCCCGTAGCTTTATTGTCCGTATTTTTCCATCCGGTGTTTTTTGCTTAAAGTTTAACATACCCGAATCGAGATCTTGTGTGTTTTTTAAGAAATTGACAGAGGTTCCCCATAGGTTTCCATTGCCAACGTAGTAACCGCCCAAACTTTATTTTTTCGTTAAGGAGTATATGTAGGGCAGATGCCTATATTTGCCGTTGAATTGAAGATTTGAAATTTACGCTACAACATACCGATCCAAAGAGCAAGGCCAGGGCAGCTACCATGGTGACCGATCATGGTACGATAGAAACCCCTATTTTTATGCCCGTAGGCACGGTAGCTTCGGTAAAAGGGGTGCACCAGAAAGAATTGAGGGAAGAGATAAACCCTGATATCATATTGGGCAACACCTACCACTTGTTCTTACGCCCCAAGATCGATATTCTGAAACGGGCAGGGGGGCTTCATAAGTTTATGGGCTGGGATCGAAATATTCTAACGGACAGTGGAGGCTACCAAGTGTACTCGCTCTCGGCCAATAGAAAGATCAAGGAAGAGGGGGTGAAGTTCAAATCACATATTGACGGCTCTACCCATATGTTCACGCCTGAAAATGTGATGGAGCTCCAGCGTGCCATTGGAGCCGATATTATCATGGCCTTCGACGAATGTACGCCCTACCCATGTGATTATGACTATGCCAAACGTTCAATGCACATGACCCATAGGTGGTTGGACCGCTGTATCTCGCATCTTGAAAAAACACCTTTTGAGTACGATTTTGAACAAACCTTTTTTCCTATCGTTCAGGGTTCCACCTATAAAGATCTGAGAAAGCAATCGGCAGAGTATATAGCAAATTCAGGAGCTGAGGGTAATGCCATAGGCGGACTCTCAGTAGGTGAGCCTGCAGAGGAAATGTATGCCATGACCGAAATCGTGTGCGAGGTACTGCCCGAAGACAAACCAAGGTATTTAATGGGCGTGGGCACGCCCATAAACATTTTAGAGAATATCGCTCTAGGTATTGATATGTTCGATTGTGTGATGCCCACCCGCAATGCGAGAAACGGCATGTTGTTCACCGCCCATGGCACGATCAATATAAAGAACAAAAAATGGGAAGATGATTTTTCGGTAATCGATGAAATGGGCACCACCTTTGTAGATCGAGAATATTCAAAGGCCTATTTAAGGCATTTGTTCGCTGCCAAGGAATATTTGGGCAAGCAGATCGCCACGATCCACAACCTGGGGTTCTATCTTTGGTTGACCCGTGAGGCCAGAAAGCATATTTTAGCAGGTGATTTCTTGGATTGGAAAAATAAAATGGTAAAACAAATGGATAAACGACTGTAAGGTGACCATATTGGACAAGTACATATTAAAACGTTACCTGATTACGTTCAGCGTAATGTTGTTGCTGTTCATTCCTATAGGAATCATGGCGCACCTTGCTGAACAGATCGGGAAGATCCAGGATAATGAGGCGCCCCTGAACGAGGTTTTGGTCTACCTCGGTAATTTCAGCATCTATGTGGGTAATTTGTTGTTTCCGATATTTTTATTTCTGTCCGTTATTTTCTTTACCTCCAAACTGGCAAGCAATACCGAGATCGTGGCCATTTTAAGTTCGGGAATCTCTTTTGGAAGATTTTTAAGGCCCTATATGATCGGAGCTACGGTAATCGCCATATTTATGTTATTTATGGGAATGTTCGTAGTGCCCTCGGCCAGCAAAGGTTTTAACGAATTCAAATATAAATACCTAAAAAAGGGTAGGGAAGATCGGGTAACGACCAATATCTTCAACCAGCTGAACAAGCAGGATTATATTTATGTGAGCAGTTTTGATCCTGCCAGACAGATCGGGTACAACTTCACTTTTGAGCGGTTCAAAGAAGATAATACATTGGATTTTAAGATGTCGGCATCAAACATCAGATGGGTCGAAAAGGATAGTTTGTACCGGTTGACCTCCTATAAGAAAAGAACGATAAGAGGTGATGCGGCCCTTGTGGAAACCAAACGAAGGTTAGATACCCTGTTTACCTTTAAGATAGATGACCTGACCCCGGTATCTTATGTGGCAGAGACCAAAAATCTATTGGAGTTGAATCAGTTCATTGCCGACCAGCGACTAAAAGGAGCATCGAATATCAATTCGTATATTTTAGTCAAGTACAAACGTTGGGCCTTACCGTTAAGTGTTTTTATTCTAACGATTATTGCCGTTGGGGTAGCCTCTATCAAACGTAGGGGGGGTATGGGTCTGAACCTTGCCTTTGGTATTGTGGTGGCCTTTGTTTATATATTCTTTGATAGAGTTTTCAGTACCCTAGCAGAGCAAGCCGGACTATCACCCATAACTGCTGTTGTTTTTCCAAATTTATTTTTTGGTATTCTTGCATTTTATGTATTACAAAAAGCCAAGCGTTAGCGAAAAAGAAAGAACAAGGTAGGGGCAAGGTTGGCTTTTATATTTTATATTTGCTGCTTTAAACAAACAAAACCATCCCCAAAATGGAATACCTTGATTTTGAACTCCCCATAAAAGAGCTTGAAGAACAGTTTGATAAGTGTGCGATTATTGGTAAGGAAAGTGATGTTGATGTTACCGAGACCTGCAAGCAGATTGAAAAAAAGTTGATAGAGACCCGAAAGAAGATCTATAAAAACCTGACCGCCTGGCAACGGGTACAACTTTCAAGACACCCGAACCGACCTTACACCTTAGATTATATAAACGCCTTTTGTGGTGATACTTTTTTAGAGCTTCATGGGGATCGAACTGTAAGAGATGACAAGGCTATGATCGGTGGTCTGGGCAAGATCGGTGATCAGAGTTTTATGTTCATTGGTCAACAGAAGGGTTATAATACAAAGACCAGACAATACCGCAATTTTGGTATGGCAAACCCTGAAGGGTATAGAAAGGCGCTTCGTTTGATGAAATCGGCCGAAAAATTTGGTGTACCCGTGGTTTGTTTGATCGATACGCCTGGGGCATACCCCGGTATTGAGGCAGAAAAGCGGGGGCAGGGTGAGGCCATTGCCCGGAATATTCTTGAAATGACCCGGTTAAAAGTACCGATTATTGTGGTGGTCATTGGTGAGGGCGCATCAGGTGGTGCGCTGGGCATAGGGGTAGGTGATAGGGTGCTGATGTTGGAAAATACTTGGTATTCGGTGATTTCACCAGAGTCATGCTCTTCGATACTCTGGAGAAGTTGGGAATATAAAGAACAGGCCGCCGAGGCGCTAAAGCTTACCTCAAGCGATATGAAAAAAATGAAACTTATTGACGAAATCGTCCGTGAACCGGCAGGTGGGGCACATAGCAATCGTCCGAAAATTTTTGATACCGTAAAAAACAAGATTACTTCACATTTTGAGGAATTGAAAAAGTTATCCCCAAAGGAACTTGTAAATCAACGAATGGAAAAATATGCACAAATGGGAGTTTATAACGAATAAAGTCAGCTTTTGGCAAGCTTAAAAAAAACTGGAAAATCAATTCGCCGGTTTTTTTTTGTTATCAACACAAAATCGTAACTTATCAACAGGTAATTGTTAGTCAACTGTGAATATCGCAACCCTCCTTTTCAGTGCTAACTAAAGGTTAATTGCATATTTTAGTACCTATGGAGAAACTGGATCCCATTATTGGCCGTAAAGTAGAAAAGACCACTATCATTAATCTAGAGCGAGGTAAAATACCACCTCAATCAGTTGATTTAGAGGAGGTTGTTCTTGGAGCGATGATGATTGACAAAAAAGGGGTCGATGAAGTAATAGATATCCTTCACCCTGATGTTTTTTACAAAGAAGCCCATAGGTACGTATATGAGGCGATTTTTAAATTGTTTGAAACTTCAGAACCGGTCGATTTATTAACCGTTTCATCGCAGTTGAAGAAAGATGGGCGTTTAGAGTCCGTTGGGGGTGATTTTTATTTGATAAAGCTCACTCAGAAGGTCGCATCTTCAGCGCATATTGAATTTCACGCACGTATTATTCTTCAGAAGTACATTCAACGTAGTTTGATTAAGATTTCAAACGAGATTATTGAGGATGCCTATGATGAGGGTACCGATGTGTTCGACTTATTGGACAGTGCGGAATCTAAATTATTCGATGTTACCCAAGGCAACTTGAAAAGATCTGCCGAAACCGCACAAAATTTGGTCATTCAGGCCAAGAAGCGAATTGAAGAAATTGCAAACAAAGAGGGTCTTAGTGGTATACCTTCTGGTTTTGATAAAATAGATAAATTGACCTCTGGCTGGCAGCCCAGTGATTTGATCATTGTGGCGGCACGGCCAGGTATGGGCAAAACGGCTTTGACCTTGTCAATGGCACGTAATATCGCCGTGAACCACAATATACCCGTGGCCTTCTTTTCATGTGAAATGTCATCGGTACAATTAATCACAAGATTGATTTCTTCCGAAACGGGGCTATCTTCTGAAAAATTGCGAACGGGCAGATTGGAAAAACACGAATGGGAACAGTTGAACGTCAAGGTAAAGGCTTTAGAGAAAGCACCATTGTTCATTGATGATACACCCTCTTTATCAATCTTTGATTTAAGGGCAAAGGCGAGACGTCTGGCCTCGCAGCACGGTATCAAAATGATAATTATTGATTACCTGCAATTGATGACCGCTGGTAGTAATCAAAAAGGAGGTAACCGTGAGCAGGAAATTTCCACCATTTCAAGAAACCTCAAGGCATTGGCCAAAGAACTGAATGTGCCAGTCATTGCACTTTCACAATTATCGCGTGCTGTCGAAACCCGTGGGGGCAGTAAAAGACCTATACTCTCTGATTTACGTGAATCGGGTGCCATAGAGCAAGATGCTGATATCGTTTCGTTCATTTACCGACCCGAGTACTATAAAATTGATGAATGGGATGATGAAGAGCGTACACCAACACAGGGCCAAGCTGAATTTATCATTGCCAAGCACAGAAACGGCGGATTGGATAATATTCGATTAAAGTTCATTGGCCAGTTTGGTAAATTCGACAATTTAGATGATTTTGACTCTCCTTTCGAGTTTCAATCGAAGATGAATGCTGATGAAGACAATCCGTTTATCACCAAAGGCCTGCCTGACGGACAGGCGGGCCTGCCTGACGCCAATGAGGCCTTCGGTAGCTCGATTAACGATGATCCTGACCATGGCGAGGATGACGACATGCCTTTCTGATAGTTTAGCCTTTCAGTGATATTAAATAATGTATTTTCCTGTAACTTCGTAAAGATTACATTACCGTTATCTATGCGCAAGATTCTATTCTCTATTCTTTCTTTTCTATGCACCCTAAACCTATTGGCGTCATCTATTCTAATACCGATGGATGCCGAAAGCCAAAAAAATCACTTGAAAGCATATGGCATTACCTATTGGGTATTGACCAAACAACAGAAAGTTCAGTGGCTGTTGAACTATCGTGGTGGATCGTTCTTGCTTCCTGACGGAGAACATATTCGTAAAGAATGTCAAATTCGTGGGGTATCGTTTGAAATTTTGTCGAATGATCAAGTGGGTACTATGTTGGAATCCATCAGTAGCCCGTCACAAAACCAAGAAGTGGTTGTTTTGGAAAAAGCTCCTAAAGTAGCCGTTTATTCCCCTAAAGGAAACCAACCTTGGGACGATGCCGTTACCATGGTTTTGACCTATGCCGAAATTCCGTATGAAACGATCTATGATGAAGATGTCTTGCAAGATAAACTGGCTTTGTTCGATTGGCTGCACCTGCACCATGAAGATTTCACCGGTCAGTACGGAAAGTTTTATGGGGCCTACCGTGCCGTACCTTGGTATATTCAACAAAAGCAGGAAGCTGAGGCTTTGGCCGCAAAATTGGGTTTTGATAAGGTTTCGGAAGCAAAGAAGGCAGTGGCCCTTAAAATCAGAAACTATGTGATCGGTGGTGGTTTTATGTTCGCCATGTGTTCGGCAACCGATAGCTTTGATATTGCCCTAGCTGCTGATGGTGTTGATATTTGTGAACCAATGTTCGATGGTGACCCTTCTGATGCCAACTACCAAAGTAAATTGAATTACAACAAGACCTTCGCATTTACAGACTTTATCTTAGAACGAGACCCATTAAAATATGAATTTTCATCAATTGACATGACCTCGAAGCGTGGCAATGTGCCCAAAGAATCAGACTATTTTTCGTTGATGGATTTCTCTGCCAAATGGGATCCTGTACCCACAATGCTTTGTCAAAACCATACGGCCTTGGTCAAGGGTTTTATGGGCCAGACGACATCTTTCGATAGAAAAGCGATAAAGCCAACCGTTTTGTTGTTGGGAGAAAATAAATTAAACGGAGAAGCAAGATACATTCACGGTGTCAAGGGGCATGGTTTTTTTACGTTCTATGGTGGTCACGACCCCGAAGATTACCAGCACAGGGTAGGGGATCCAAAAACGGAATTGGAACTTCACCCCAACTCGCCAGGCTATCGTTTGATACTGAATAATGTACTTTTTCCCGCTGCCCAAAAAAAGAAGCAAAAGACCTAGGCTTGTTTTTTATCCTCTAGAAGTTTTTTGAGAATTCGCTCCACTCCAAAATTGTCGTTACTAGTTGTAGTATACTTCGCCGCTTTCAATACATTTTGATGGGCATTGTCCATCGCAAAACTAAAGTCGGCCATGGCCAACATTTCCAAATCGTTGTTATAGTCACCAAAAACCAGTGTTTCTTTTGACGTTATACCATAACGTTCCTGCACTTTTTGAAGGGCATACCCTTTATGAGCGTTCAGACATGATATATCTACCCAGTTTTCACCAGAAACTTTTACCTTGAATTCATTTTCTAAATGTTTTACAAAAGGATAAATATACGCTTCAGAACTTTCAGAATGATAGACAGCCACTTTCAAGATTTCGCTATCAACCTGTGTCAGGTCATTGACAATTTCAAATGAGGTGTAGTATTGTCGTAGCAGATCAATAAACCCGTCAGAATGCTCTGTTATGAAAGCATTTTTCTTTCCGCAGAGTACAGGGTGAATGTTTTTAAGGTTCCCAATGGTTTTTAACACGCTGTTTCTGCTGCTCCTATCCAATGGTGTTGATAATAGTTCCTCTTCCCTGTGCATGACGAAACCGCCATTTTCGGCGATGACGATAATATCGTTTTGAATGGAACTTAGCTTGTCGATAATACTATTGTATTGTCTTCCGCTTGCGGCGACAAATATAATTTTTTGTTTTTTTAGTTCTGCGAACAGTTCAAAAAAGCGGTCGCTCACCTCATGGTTTGAGTTTAAGAGGGTACCGTCCATATCGGTGACCACCATTTTAATATGTGATAAGTTCATTTTAGTATTTGTTCAAATGGGCAAAGGTATATGTTATGGCTTTAATTATTTAGATATCGGTGAAAGTTTTACTTTTGAAGTATAAATCAAAAAATGCGATGAAATCATACCAAAAAGAAGTCCGTTTACCAGCTTATAAAAGAGGTTTTCATTTAATTACAGAAACCATTTTAAGTGCTTTGCCCGAACTCAAATCGGTTCAAACAGGATTGTTACAGGTGTTTATCAAACATACCTCGGCGAGCCTGACGATCAATGAAAATGCAGACCCCTCTGTACGGGTCGATTTTGAAAACCATATCAACAAGATGGTACCGGAAAATGCCCCTTATTATACACATACCTATGAAGGGCCTGATGATATGCCCGCGCATATCAAGGCTTCGTTGATGGGTGCTTCGGTTCAGATACCCATAACAAACGGTAAATTGAACATGGGGGTTTGGCAGGGTATTTATTTGTGTGAGCATCGAGATAGAGCCTCTGGCCGTAATTTGGTACTATCTGCCTTCGGTGTTTGAAAATTACGGGCAGCTCTTATGCTTTTGATAGTGCACTCAATTTTTTAGGATTTTGTCTGCTATCCCATATCGTTTGGGCTATGAACAGTACGTGGGCAAACGAGCGATTACTTTCCGCCAAGCACATAGCGAAATCTTTTTGTTTTATTTTATTTTTTGTTGCCCAGAGCAAAATCCATAAGATTTTGCGGTCTTTATAAATATATGCAGACCTTTCGATTAAGCTCTAAGCCCGTATTGTTTATAGGCAGTATTTTGGAAACAGTATTTTTACGTTCGCGGTCTAAAGTATATTTTTCAAATCCTGTCTTCCAACAATTGCCATTATATCAACAACATGGTTGTTTATTTTATAATAAATACTATCAGAACCACATACGCACCGTCGGTACCCTTCTTTTATATATTCGACCGATTCAAATGAATAAGGTTTTTTGGCAATAATGACGAAATATTCAAAAAACGAATCAAAATATTTGTCCGCTTGTGTCATTCCAAACTTTTTGACCCCGTAACGATGTATACGTATCAGGTCGTTTTTGGCTTCGTTGCTTAATTTATACTTAATCATTTAAGAATAGACTTGGATTGCGCTAAGATTTGCTCCTTGCTATCATTGGTAAATCCGCTATCTTCAGCTTTCTCCAATTTAGATTTAATCCAGTCAATTTCGATTTGTTGGTTTCTTGCTTGACGAATTAAGTCATTAACCAGTTCGCTTTTACTAGAGTATTCTTGATTGTCTACTTGGGTTTTTAACCATTCGTCATTTGGTCGTGTAAACGATATGCTCTGTCTAGCCATAATAAATAGAATTTGGTGCTAAATTACACCAAATTCGAACCAAATCCAAATTTTGTGATATTGTTGCCAACCCTAATATAAGAAGATGTTTTTTTTTCGTTTATCTCGTAAATCAATAAGTAATCCCTGACGATTTTTATTCTGGAATTTTCATCATCGGTCGGCTTTCCGATTTCCGGATAAACCGCAATTAACTTTACCGCTTCTTTGAAAAATTCGTTTAGTTTCTTGCTGTAAGAATTCGATTCGTTTCTCTTGTTCTAATAAGCTAAAATTTCTTTTCTATCATGTTGCGCCCTTTTCGACCAAATTATTCGTCTAGCCATTTGTCGATTTCTTCGTTGGCTTGCCCATTCGTCAAATAATGACCATTTTTAATCTGGTTGCGCGCCTCGGCAATTGTCGTGTGCTGATCTTTGCTTAGGGGGTAGATTTCTTGTATATAGTTTTCAAGATTAAGAAAGCGATATGGTTCTTCCAATAAATCAGTGTTGTTCGATAAATTTATTTCATCGATCAGCTTTTTTTAATCCCTACGTCCTTCATTTTACGAAAATTAGAACTAGAAGATATTGATTTCTTACTTAAAAGCGGAATATTCAAGATAGAATTTGAAGATTTTTTTTGGTAGATAGTGAAAGAAATCAACTCTTTTTACCCAGCTGCCCCCTTAAAAATTGCACTTCCTCCTTTAAATGTGTAATCTGGTTTTCGTATTGTTGCTTTAATTCCTTGGGAAAGTGGTTATTGATGTCGTTAAATTTGCCAGATTGTTGGCAGTTGTGAAAAACCAGACTATCATCGAAAGAAACCAGTTCCACAGGTTCGATTTCCAATATTTTTGAAATTTCTGTGAGACGATCCCAATTCAATTTGGTCTCATTGTTCTCTAACTTGCTATAGGCACGTTGGCTTACCTCTAATTTTGCGGCCATATAGTCTTGAGTGTAGCCTTTTAAAGCTCTTATTTTATGAATTTTAGCTCCCAGATCGTGTTTCATAGCGTATAAGGTTTTGAAATAGAACCAAATATACCACCACTCTTAGAACTTATTATAGTTGTAAAGTGGAATAAATTTTATAATATTTGATTTCATATAATTTTTACTAATAGAATAATTGTATTCCTACGAATATGCTCTTGAATAGTAAGACTCAGCCAGAACACTTAAACCAAAACACATCTACCATGAAAAAATTAAAACAAAACTGTCGAAGCTTGGCCACATTGCTATCGTTGGTCTTCTTATTTGGACTTTTTCAATCCTGCTCGAAAAGAGAAGAATTAGCAAACGAAATACACGAACTAGACCTTTACAGCGGAGAAGACATCTTTAGAGGTTTGTTTTTCCTAGAAGGGGATTTTGCAGACCAAATACCTTCTTTAAAACAGCTGCGATTAAAAACCGATGCTATAATGGAAAGCCCAGCTATGGTATCAAGTATGAAATCGAACAACCTTAATTCTAAAACAGAGATAAAAGCACAAATCACCAATTTCCGAGAGGGCATTATTAAAGAAGTTAAAAAAATCGATCCAACGATTTTTGGAAATCTCAAGAAAAGCATTACAAGCCGAGATGTTGACCTTTTAGATCGAACTGTCAAGCACGCGGCAGGAATTTTAAACACTGCTTTGATTCAAAATGAAACAGTTTTGGAAGATGTAAAATTAGTTGATTTGGCCTATAAAAAGGTGGAATAAGCCCTAAAGATTATGACCTAACTACCGCTGATGGAATTCAAAAGTATAATAAAAAAGTGGTGGATTTTGCCAAAAAAGAAAACTTAGAAAGCAAAAATTTTAATAATGATCAAGCGGGAATTATAATAGTTTTTCTTGTTGTTCTTTTTGCTCTTGTGGCGATAGGAGCTTATTTACTAGTCTTTATTGGTGGTGGGGTACTATTCTTTATTGGTGGCGCCATTTACATTGAGGTCTATTCAGATTGGGGTACAGGAAAGGATGATGTGTCTATAGGTGCCCAGAAGGGAAACCATGATGATTTGGGCTATAAAATGATGTTGGCAGAGCTTATAGATTATGCGTACTAAGGATTTTAAATTCAAAAAAAATCTTATCCTGAGGATTGCGACCGTTATCTGTTTTGTCGCAATCTTCTTATACATAGCTATCAGCTCTCAAAGAGGTCTTAGTATTTTGTCAAATGATGTAAGCCCTCATTTTAAGCAGGTTAGTAGTACAATATTTATGGAGGCCTTCGGGTTTTTTACAAAAAGTCCAAAACATGATGAAACATTTGATATTTATTCTATTTCTGACAATGGTGCCACCAAATTAAATCTACGCAACAATTCCACCTACAATCTTTTTGGCCTTTCCAGAAAGAATCGCGTTAGATTAGTAGAAATTGGGAAGGCCGTGCAATCGGTCGGAAAGGACAGTTGGGAAGTTTTAGATAGCGACATTTTTGAGAAAGTTCTTTTGAAAAATTCCGATACACTTGTCTACAAGAGCGTAAAATTAGACGTTAAGGGTCTTAATGAGGGTAAATATGTAATAACAAGGTCTAAGCCCATACCGTGGGAATGGAACAAAATTAAGAAAACAACTCAATTAAAATATGTTGCAGTCCATATTAGGAACAATACAGAATGAAAATGTCACACAAAGTGATGTAAACCCCTTTACTTGGGTGTACGGGCTTGGTAGGTCTCTAATTGCACTCTCGCTATTGAGCTCGTTTATTTTTACAGACGTATATTTGATGTTTGACAGTCACATCTTAAATAGTCTTGACCAATCAAATCTGCTATATAATCGTATAAACCTTTTTGCACTAATTGGATATGATAACCTAATTTGGTCTAAAGTTACGGTTATCGCTATACTTGGGTTCGTAATTTCTGGTTACTTTCCAAGAATAACAGGTCTGCTTCATTTTTGGGTTTTTCACAGTTTTCATAGTGCCTGTCTTTACTTAGATGGGGGTGATCAGATAGGCACAATTCTAACAGCCTTAATAGTGCCAATTACACTTTTAGATTCACGAGTAAATCATTGGAGCGCACCCATAAAGGTAAAAAGTTTTACCATGTTTTTGGGTAGCCTTTTTTTTACTGTAATAGCTGTACAAATGGCCTTCATATATTTTCATACGGCGGTGGAAAAAATATACAAGCTAGAGGAATGGACAAACGGTACCGCAATGTATTATATATTACAGGGCAAATACTTTGGGCTTAGTGATTTTTTTGTAAATTTAATAAACCCTTTTATAGGATCCAAAGCTGTCTTTTTTCTTACATGGTGGGTAATACTATCCCATCTGGCTCTATCATTTGCCCTGTTCTTAAAAAGAGAGAACAAATTTGTTTTCTTTTATGTGGGGATATCTTTACACGCAGGTATTGCGATTTTAATGGGCCTGTACAGTTTCAGTTTAGTAATGATAGGCGGCATTGTGCTTTACTTTTTACCCTTTAATTTAAATTTAAAACTATGGAAAATTCCATTTATGAGACTGGCAAGAACACCCTGCGCTCTTGGCGCAGGGCTGAATTGCCTTCGTGCGCAGCACGAAAACCGTATTTTCGGGTATGGTCAAAATTACGGAAGGTACTTGGCATTGGCACCATAATGTTTCGG
>JAJRSY010000104.1 GCA_024278565.1 Bacteroidota bacterium | reverse complement strand
GGATTCCTATAAAAAATGGTTGAATTCGGGTTTGGATAGGTTTAGAACGCTTACCAAATAAAAAAGAAGGGCTACAACAAGCTGTCATTGGCCATTGATGTTTTGAGCCTTGGTGTTCTTATACCGAAAGATGTGAAAAGTCTGGATACCTGCCAACAGACAGTTTTTTAATTTCCCAAATTGACCTATCTTTAAATCAAACCCATACAACTTGAAAAAAATCAAAAAAACAGCCAAGGTTCTCTTAATCGTTCTTGGTGTTTTGGCCATTGCCATAGCATTATTTATATATACCCTAAAACCCGACTACGATGGTGAAAAGCAGTTGCAACACCTTTCAGGGGAAGTAACTGTTTATTATGACACCTATGGCATTCCGCATATCTACGGAAAAAATGAAAATGATGCCTTTCGTGCCTTGGGCTATGTGCATGCCCAAGATCGTTTATGGCAGATGGAACTTTTAAGACGTATTGGTAGTGGAGGCCTTTCTGAGGTTTTTGGCCCTGATTTATTGGGTACCGATAAGTTCTTTCTCTCGTTGGGTATAGATGAGTCCACTGCCAAGACCGTTGCCCAACTTGATTACGACTCTGAGCCTGTTCGGCTTTCAGAAGCCTATATTGATGGAGTAAATCAATTTATTGAAAAGGGACCGACCCCAATAGAGTTTTACCTTACCGGTATTGAAAAAGAACCGTTTACCTTGAAGGATGTCTATAATACAATGGGGTATATGGCCTTTAGTTTTGCCGCAGCACATAAGACGGACCCCCTTTTGACCAATATCAAAGATAAATTGGGAATGGAGTATTTAAAAGACCTTCAGATTGATGTAAGCCCGAATACCACGTGGATCAAGAACCATAATAAGAAGGTTTCAGACTCTATTCAAAACAACATTACCGCAATGTTGACAGCTGCTCTGGGAGAAATTTCCATTCCCCTGTTCGAGGGCAGCAACGGTTGGGTGATTGCCCCCGAAAAAACAAAAAACGGAAAAGTGATCTTTGCCAACGATCCGCATATCGGTTTTGCCCAGCCATCGGTTTGGTACGAGGCACATATTGTTACACCTACCTATGAAAAATATGGGCATCACTTGGCAGGTGTACCGTTTCCCCTTTTGGGGCATGATAGAAAAACGGCCTATGGTATGACGATGTTTGAAAACGATGATGTCGATTTTTATTATGAGACAACCCATCCTACCGATAGTACTAAATACAAGACCGCAGATGGGTGGGGCACCTACGATATCGTCTCAAAATCAATCAAGGTCAAGGGTAAAGAGGCGGTAGCATTTAGCTATAAAAGAACGAACCGTGGTCCTGTGGTAAATGATATAGCGAAGCAAGTCAGCGGTGAACGGCCCATAAGCTTGTCATGGATCTATACCAAAGAAGAAATTAAAATGATGGACATTCTGTATGGTATTGGTCATGCCAAGAATATTACCGAGTTTGAAACCGCCCTTCATGAGCTACATGCCCCAGGACTGAATATCATGTATGGTGATGCCGAGGGCAATGTGGCTTGGTGGGCCGCGGCAAAATTATTCCATATTCCCGATAGTGTACATACCAAATTTATCATTGGGGAGGGTGCCGATTCATGGAGACCTACCGAATACCTCGATTTTTCTGAGAATCCACAGGCGATCAACCCACCCTGGCACTATGTGTACTCGGCGAACAACCAACCCGATTCGATTGCGGGAATGTTGTACCCAGGCTATTATTTACCTGAAAACAGGGCCAAACGTATCGTACAGCTCTTGGATTCAAAAAGTGATTGGAGCCGAGAGGAAGTTGCTGAAATGATTACCGATGTTACCTCTTCGGTAAACCCTTCTATTGTTACCGATTTAATGAATCATTTAGATGTCAAAGAACTCAGTATTGATCATTTGAAGATTTTGGATCAGCTCAATGATTGGCAGGGAGATTATCCGAAGGAAAGCATAGAGGCCACTATTTTTCATAGGTGGGTCTATTTTTTTCTCAAGAACACCTTTGCCGACGAATTGGGTGAAGAGATGTTCGGGCAGTTTTTAGGTACGACCTTTCACAGAAGGTTGATCGCGCCCATGGCCGCTAGTACCAATTCGGTATGGTCAGATAATATCAAGACAAAAGAGAAGGTGGAAACAAACAAAGAAATCGTTCAAACCGCCCTATTAGAGGCCCTGGCATCTTTGGAAAAAGATTTCGGTTCAGATACCTCAAAATGGACATGGGATAAGGTGCACACTTTGGAGCACGAACACCCTATAGGTAAGGTAGCGGCTTTGCGCTCTTTTTTTAACGTAGGCCCCTTTTCGGTAAACGGCACTAGGGAGGTTATCAATAATATGAGTTTTGGTTACACCGAAAGTGGGTTTTATAAAGTAGGTTCAGGCCCATCGACAAGAAGGGTCATTGATTTTTCTGATGTCGAGAACAGCATCAGTATTCTGCCTACAGGGCAATCAGGCAATCCTTTTAGCAAACATTATAAAGATCAGGCAGAGATGTTCATTAATGGTGAGTTTCGAAAGATGATGATGAACAAGGAGGAGATTGCTGAAAAGACGGAGTCGGTTTTGGTTTTAAGGCCTGACTAATTCTCAAGACTGTTTCTAAATATTTGTATTGTCCAAGAACATATTGCTTTTACAGATACAAAATTTTTAATGTATCTTTCTGGGGGAAAATCCCTCGCCTTTAGGCGAAGAAAAATTTTCAAGCATAGCATCGCTACGGTTTAAAATTTTAACGAAGTTATGCGCAGAAAGAGGGTATAAGAAAATAATCGAGATATTTCAAAACAGGCTCTATGTAACTTAAAAATTGCCTATTGATTTAGCTACTTTTAAACTAAAACCTATACTATGACAAGAAAACGAACGATATATACAGCTATACTTACAACAATCTGTATACTGCATTTTTTCATGAGCTTTGGTCAGGGTATTGGGCATGAGAGAGGTTATTATGCATGGTTTGATCAATTGGTCGGGATTGAGAATACCGGTCTGTACAATGCTGTTATATACAAGCAAAAGTATAGGACAATAAATAAAAAAACAAAATTTTTAAGTTCACCAAATTTTTTAAAGGGCTCGGTTATTTATGACGGGCAGTATTTTTCTAACCTAGAGATGAAGTACGATGTGTTTGAAGATGAATTGCTTATAAAACAAAAAGATAGGTTAGGTGGAGTCACACTACAGCTTTTTAAGGATAAAATAGCGGAATTCACGATCGACGGCCGTAGGTTCGTTAAAATTGACGAAGCCCCGCTTGAAACCGGTATTTCTGGGTTTTATGAGATATCTCTGAATAACGAACATTTTGTTTTACTTGTAAAACACCGAAAAAATGATTCTAAGAGAAAGGATAAAAAAGTCCTGTACTATGAATTTATTGACCTGAAAGAACAATATGTGCTTATTTATAATAATTCCTATTTTAGAATTAAAGGCAAAAAGGATCTTACGGCCCTATTTCCCGAAATGAAGAACGAAATCAATTCTTTTTACTCGGTTTCCAGATCTCTTCGAAACTCCAATCGCAATGCCTTTATGAAAGCACTTATGAAACGGATAGAAATATTGATGCCATCTGAAGAAAAAACCGTGACCAAATGAAAAAAGCGCTAACCATATTGTTGACACTGTCCTTTTACTTTAGTGAAGCACAAGATAATACAACTAAAATATCTTTGTCCTTTAAAAACTCCACCACAAAAGACGTGTTGACCCAAATTGAAGAAATTACCGATTATCAATTTTTTTATGTGGATGACTGGTTTAGCAATAAACCGATTTCCGGAGACTATAAGAATGTTCTAGTGAATACTGTTCTTGAGGAGATCTTCAAGAATACCATTATCAATTTTTATGTATTTGATAAGAACAAAGTTATTCTCACACGAAACAGCATTATTCATGACAGGCTTCCTGAAGGTTTCCTTGGCGAACAGGAAGAAACAATCGTTAAAAGTGAAGAGAAAGTCGATCCTTTATTTTATAATGAAGAAAGGCCAACAAAGAACAGCAAAATAGAAACGGTCAGAATTGGGAAACAGACAAGGAATAATTGGAAGCAAGAACTTTTTCTATCAGGATATGCAATAAATGAAACCACGGGCAAACCCATTTCAGAGATGGCCATAATCGTACAAGGTAAAAATATCGGTACGGCTACCGATGAAAAAGGATATTATGAGCTTGAACTACCTGTGGGCATCAATATACTTGAAACCAGTGCACTCGGAATTGAAGCTACCAAAAAGAAGGTGATTATATACAATGACGGACAACTAAATTTTAATCTTAATGAAAGCTTTGAGGTTTTGGATGAAGTCGTGGTAAAAGGAAATAGAGACAGAAATGTAGAACAAGCGGTGACCGGGGTTACTGTTCTTGAGATAGAAAAAATAAAAAACATCCCTTTGGTATTGGGTGAAAGAGACATATTAAAAGCTGCGGTGACCCTTCCGGGAATTTCGACGGCGGGAGAGGGAGCTTCTGGATACAATGTGAGAGGGGGAAGGACGGATCAAAACCTTATCTTGTTGGACAATGCCGTAATCTATAACCCTTCCCATTTTTTTGGTATTTTTTCGGCATTGAATCCTTTTACCTCTAGTGATGTAAATATTTATAAAGGCAGTATCCCCGCAGAATATGGAGGAAGATTATCTTCGGTTTTCGATATCAGAACCAAGGATGCCGATACCCAGAAGTTCTCAGGTGAGGTGTCAATAGGCCCCGTGACAAGTAACCTCATGCTAGAGACCCCTATAATTAAAGGTAAATCGGCGATTATTGTTGGAGGCAGGGCTACTTATTCCGATTGGATCTTGAGATCCTTGGATGAGGAAAAACTGAATGAAAGCAAGGCTTCTTTCTATGATGTTGTGGCCAAATATAACCATACCATCAATGAGAACAACGAACTACGTGCTACCGGATACTTCAGCAAGGATGTTTTTAGTATAACATCAGACTCCTTGTTCAACTATAGCAACAGACTTGCTTCATTAAAATGGGACCATAAATTCAATGAGAAAAACTCTTTGAGCGTATTGTTGTCAAATAGCGAATATAGATTTGAGATTGGTTTTGATGGGAACTCGAATAATGATTTTGAACTAGGGTATAAGATCAACGAAACCGAGTTCAAACTAAAAATGAAATACTTACATAGCAATGTCCATAAATTTGATTATGGTATTTCAAGTAAACTATATGTAGTCTCACCGGGGGGCATAAGACCCAATTCTCCTGAATCAATAATAACGACTTTGATTATCCCACAGGAGAGAGGCTTGGAATCCGGAATATTTATTTCTGACAGTTTTACAGTAAGTGATAAATTATTGATCGATGCCGGTCTTCGATATTCCTTTTATGCCGCCTTGGGCAAATCATCACAAAGAATTTACGAAGAAAATGGACCAAAAAACAATGGAACATTCGTAGAATTAAGAGAATTTGACAATAATGAAGTAATAGAAACCTATGGTGGCCCAGAAGTACGCATATCGGCAAGGTACTTTTTAATGCCAGATTTTTCGGTAAAGGCAAGTTACAATAATATCTATCAGTTCATTCATACCCTATCTAACAATACCACCGTATCTCCTACGGATACCTGGAAACTTTCGGATTTCAATATAAAACCCCAAGAGGCGAATCAATTTTCGTTAGGATTGCACAAAAATTTTGAAAACACTAAATATGAACTTAGTCTTGAGGGTTATTTCAAAAAATCCACGAACATTTTAGATTATAAGGTAGGCGCGCAATTACTGCTTAATGAAGCCATCGAGACCGAGGTATTGCAAGGTGATGGAAAGGCATATGGAGTAGAATTTTTGATAAAAAAGAATGAAGGTAGGCTAAACGGATGGTTAGGTTATAGCTATTCACGCTCTTTTGTGAAATTAGATAGCCAGTTTAATGAAGAAAGGGTTAACAACGGTGAATTTTTCCCATCAAATTTTGATAAGCCACATGACATTAGCTTAGTGGCCAATTACAAGTTTACCAAGCGTTTTAGTGCATCTGCAAATTTTGTATATCAAACGGGAAGACCCGTCACCTATCCTTTGGGGAGTTATAATTTTAATAATGCAGAGTATGTATTTTATAGTGACCGGAATAAGTTCAGAATTCCGGATTATTATAGACTTGACCTCAGTTTTAATATGGAGGGCAACCACAAAATCAAGAAATTTGCCCATAGTTTCTGGAATTTCTCTATTTACAACGTGTTTGGTAGAAACAACCCCTACTCAGTATTTTTTGTTACGGAAAACGGGGAAGTAAAAGCTTATAAGAGTTCAATTTTTTCAATTCCCGTACCGACAATAACGTATAATTTTAAATTCTAAACCTTATGAGATCAGTTATGGCAACAATGATTTTTAAAAGAATACGATTTATTCTTCTACCAACTTTAGTTATTTCGGTTACTAGCAATTGTGTAGAACCCTTTGAGCCCAAAACAACGATCTTTGAAAGTGTTTTGGTAATAGAGGCCACCATCACCAATGAACCGAAACACCAAGAGGTTTTTTTAGGGCGTACATATAAATTCGAGGGTGAAGGCCCTGTTCCAGAACCGAATGCGAACGTAAGAATCGTTGATGATATGGGAAACGAATTTGTTTTTCAGGAGACCGTGGCGGGCACCTATGTTTCAACCGTTGTTTTCGAAGCGGAAGCCGATAACGAATATCGGTTGCTGGTTACGACCGGTAATGGTCGGTCTTATGCTTCGGAAAAAAGGACCCTCCCCTCGGCCGCCCAAATAGATAATTTGTATGCCGAGAGGATCACCCACGATGATGGTACCGATGGCATAGCTATTTATGTTGACAGTTTTGACCCCAGCGGCCGCTCGAGAAATTACAGATATGAATATGAGGAGACCTATAAGATCATTGCGCCCAAATGGGTATCGCAAGACTTGGCGGTCACTGTTCCCGGGCCTGATGTACCCCTGTGCGCTGTCGAGGTTGTGCCGAGAGAAAATGAAGAGCGAATTTGCTATGCCACGGATTATTCCAATTCCATCATTCTTGAGAATACCAATGAATTGGAAGAAGATAGGGTAAGCCGGCTTCTAGTTAGGTTCATCAATAAAGACAACTACATTATATCGCATCGCTATAGCATATTGGTAAGGCAGTTAGTACAGTCGAATTCGGCCTTTGCATTTTTTGAGACCCTGGATGAGTTTTCAAATGCGGAAAGCCTTTTTTCCGAGACCCAACCAGGGTTTTTAAGTGCCAATGTGTTTTCAGAAGATGGCACAAATGAAAAAGTGCTTGGGTATTTTGATGTTGCAACGGTCTCCGAACGGCGTATTTTTTTTGATTATGACGACTTTTTCCCAGGCGAACCATTGCCATCATATATAGTACCTTGCCTCGAAAGCGCCCCCCTAGTGCAAACCATTGACGGCGCATGTTTTCTTAGTGTTATGGTAGAGAATGATTTGGTAAGATACTTTGGAGGCAATGGAGGCAATGGAGGCAATGGAGGCAATGGAGGCAATGGAGACAATGGAGACGAACCTGGCACGGTAGAAGGGCCTCATGTAGTGGTAAGCAGGATATGTGGAGATTGTACGGTATTGGGAACGAATGAAGTTCCGGAGTTTTGGAGCGAAGAATAAATCGAGTAGTATGAGAAGAGTAGAAATAGTTACAGTTATCTTTTTGGCTTTAAGCATGGGGACCTTTTATGGACAGTCGATAATAAAAAACAACGACCTATTAAAGGCGTATAAAAGTATGCCGAAAGAAAGCGTTTTTATACATTACAACTCAACTACATTGTTTGTAGGTGAGCGTATGTACTATAGCGTGTATTGCCAAAACCTTGCATCTGGCAATTTAAGTCGATTGAGCAAAATAGCCTATGTTGAAATGGTTGGAAAAGACGAACAAGCAGTGTTTCGACATAAAATAAAGCTAGAGAACGGCCTAGGCCAAGGTGACTTTTTTATACCAACTACGGTTCCTACGGGAAGCTATAAATTAATAGGGTATACACAGTGGATGAAGAACGACGGGCAAACTCATTTTTTTCAATCTGATGTTCGTATACTGAACCCTTACCAGATAATTCCTAAAGCCCATTTGGAAGAAAAAGAAGTGGATTCGTCTAAAACCGATAGTATTATAGAACCAAAACCTGTTCCAGTTCTGACATCGGCTCCAAAGATACAAAGTGGAACGAATTATGTTTCATTATCATCCAATAGGAAGAAATTCAAAAAGAGGGAAAAAGTTTCCCTTAAAATAAATAGCTTGACCAAGCACTCTACTTATGGAAATTATTCCGTATCTGTCAGAAAAATCGATGACTTTAAGCGTCCAAATATACCTTTGGCCCACAACTACCTGTCCTTTAATAAAAAACATGACGAAGAAACCCCGTTAAAGTTGAATGAGACGGTTTTCTTGCCAGAGCTCAGAGGAGAACTTATTTCTGGTAAAGTAATCGCTAAGGATAGTGGGAAACCAATGGCGGGGGTAAGAATCTCTCTTTCTCTTCCAGGAAAAGATTTTATGTTTCAAGTAGCCAATTCAAACAAAAATGGGGTATTCTATTTTAATTTGGATGAACAATATGAGAATACCGTTGGTATCTTTCAAGCACTTGATGAAGACAAAGAAGAACTTGATATTTTGATAGATAAACACAATTCCCCTGAATATAGAAGTATGGAACATGATGCCTTCACCGTAAGTGAGGAGATGAAGGAAATGATATTGACAAGAAGTATCCATAATCAGATAGAAAATGCCTATGCAAGCGTAAAGTCGGATACTATTATAACCAAGGAAGAGGACACCTCGTTTTATAGAAGTTATCATGAAAAATATGACCTAGATGATTATACCCGTTTTAAAACTGTTAGTGAAACCATGGTAGAGATTATTGATCATGTTTGGATAAAAAAAAGCAATCGTAGAGATCCCGTTTTTCAGATAAGACCATTTGACCTTTATTTAGAAAGCAACGATCTACTGCCATTGGTCATTATGGACGGGGTTTGTATCCAACACCATAAGGAAATAATTGATTTCAACGCTAAAAGAATAAAGAATGTGTACATTTCAAGGAGTCGATATTTAGTGGGGTCACAAGTTTTTCAGGGAATTATGGCAATAGAGACTATTTTGGGAAACTTTCATGAATCATTCTTTAAAGATTATTTATATAATGTTACCTTATTTAAGCCTTTGGCTACAAAAAAATATTTTTTTCAGGAATATCTGGAAAATAATGAGCAGGATCGTATTCCGGACTATAGGCACCAACTGTTCTGGAAACCAAATATGGTACTGGGACCAGAAGAAAAGATGATTAATTTTTATACCTCGGATATTGTTGGGGACTTTGAAATTTTACTGGAAGGGTTTACCTGCAATGGTAAGCCAGTATCCTTGAGAGAAACAATAAGGGTGGAATGACCCACATATTTGTTTTAGTTTAGTAATTACAAACTAATTCGGGATTTTTGATTTTAATTAATGGTAGTATTGAATTAAATAACATACAACAAGTTCTTCTTGTTCTGCTTCTGATTTCGGCTCATATTCTTATATCTGTTAAAAAGAGTTTACTAAATACGTATCTTTAGTAAAAATAATTTTACATTTAGAGACTGTTTTGAAATGTGTGATTAGAATTTTTATAGGCTGTTTTTGATGCAGAATGAGGCAAAATTTTTAAGCATAGCATCGCTACGGTTCAAAATTTTAACAGGGCCGAATGAAAAGGCCAACGATTTGGCCTTTGATAAGGAGCCAGATGGGGCGTTGGCTTCGCAAAAAGAGGCTATACCCGCCTGACCGGACGGGCATAAAAAAATAATTGACATATTTCAAAACAGTCTCTTAAAGCACAAGAACAAAAATATGCTTTCAAAAGTCTATGGCAGTGCCGTTTTTGGGGTCGAGGCCCAAACGATAACCGTTGAGGTAAATGTTGATACCGGGGTGGGGTACCATTTGGTAGGCCTGCCCGACAATGCG
>JAJRSY010000103.1 GCA_024278565.1 Bacteroidota bacterium | reverse complement strand
CGTTCTTGCTATACCCGTCTGTACCTCGTCTGCAATGAACAGCACATTGTGTTTTTTACAAAGTTCTTTTGCAGTTTTCAGATAGCCTTCTGAGGGCACATATACCCCTGCTTCTCCTTGTATGGGTTCAACTAAAAACCCAGCTATGTTCTTCTCTTTTTCAAAAACATCCTCTAAGGCCTTGAGGTTGTCGTATTCGATCTTTATAAACCCTTCGGTAAACGGTCCAAAATTATTTCTTGCTACGGGATCGTTGGAGAACGAAATAATAGTAGTGGTACGCCCGTGAAAATTATTCTCACAAACCACAATATTGGCCTTGTTTTCTGGTATCCCTTTTATTTCATAAGCCCACTTTCTACAAAGTTTCAAGGCCGTCTCTACTGCTTCGGCCCCTGTATTCATGGGCAGAACCTTTTCAAAACCAAAGGTTTCGGCAACATATTTTTCAAACTTACCGAGTACGTCATTATAAAACGCCCGTGAAGTGAGGGTCAGTGTTTTGGCCTGATCTATCATTGCTCCAATAATCTTAGGGTGGCAATGGCCTTGGTTCACAGCCGAATAGGCCGATAGAAAATCATAATATTTTTTTTGGTCAACATCCCAAACAAATACACCTTCTCCCCTATTCAACACAACAGGTAAAGGGTGGTAATTGTGGGCACCAAATTTATTTTCTAATGCGATGGCATCTTCCGAAGTGCTTCTTTCCGATACTGACATGATAACATACTTTTAAACAAAATTTCAGTAATTCCTTCTTAGGGAGAGAAATCATCCTTTGTAGTACCACAAAAATACAAAAAAGTAAGGAAACTCTACGGGCTACCGAATAGGTGATACGATATACATTCAAGTATCAAAAGCAACTGATCAGTCTGAAGTTGAACTACCTAAGGCAGTTAATTTAGATTTCAAATTCGAATTCGAATTTGAGTTTGAGCCATGCCTCACGGCAGGCAGGCTTGAACTTGAATTTAAAAACCCTCCCTACAAAATCTTAAACTTCTATTTAGTCTATAAAAAACAACTTACTTTTGCCCAATGCGTAAAAAGAAGAAGCGACAGATTTTTGAAAACATCGAAGTAATCGATGCTGGGGCCAAAGGAAAGACCGTTGGAAAAGCCCCTGACGGTAGGGTGATCTTCATGACCAACACAGTACCCGGTGATATTGTAGACATTCAGACCACAAAAAAAAGAAAAAGCTACTTTGAAGGCACCGCCATTAATTTCAAATCGTTTTCTGACAAACGCACAGAACCCGAATGCATACATTTTGGCGTTTGTGGTGGGTGCAAATGGCAGCATATGGGCTATGAGCACCAACTGTTTTACAAACAAAAAGAGGTAGAAAACAATCTAAAACGCATTGGTCATTTGGATCTGCCCGAAATCGACCCGATTCTAGGTGCTAAAAAACAGTACTTCTATCGCAATAAAATGGAATTTTCGTTTTCAGATAGTAGATGGCTTACTTTAAAAGAAATACAGTCCGATATCCAAATAACCGATAAAAATGCCCTCGGTTTTCATATACCGGGTATGTGGGACAAAATATTGGATGTCAAAAAATGCCACCTTCAAGCAGACCCCTCTAATGCCATTCGTCTAGAGACGAAGGATTTTGCCCTAAAAAATGATATCTCGTTTTTCAACCCGAGAAATCAATTTGGTATGCTACGTACTTTAATGATACGCACAACCTCTACGGGAGAAGTGATGGTACTGGTACAGTTCTTTGAGGATGACGAAACAAAAAGGAATTTGTTGATGGATCACCTGCAGTCACATTTTTCTGAAATAACGGCTCTTTTATATGTAATCAACCCCAAACAAAACGATACCATATACGATCAAGAAATCATCTGCCATGCTGGCCGTGACCATATTTTTGAAGAGATGGAAGGGCTTCAGTTCAAGATAACCGCAAAATCTTTCTATCAAACTAATTCTGAGCAAGCTTATGAACTATATAAGATCACTCGGAAGTTTGCTGGTTTGACTGGAAAAGAGCTTGTTTATGATCTTTATACTGGTACAGGCACAATCGCACAATTCGTAGCTAAAAAGGCAAAAAAGGTAGTCGGTATAGAATCGGTGCCCGAAGCGATTAAAGATGCCAAAGCGAATGCGGAGAACAATAAAATCGACAATGTGGATTTTTTCGTGGGGGATATGAAAAATGTCTTCAACCAAGATTTCATAACCAAGAACGGAGTGCCCGATGTCATCATAACCGATCCGCCGAGAGACGGTATGCATAAAGATGTGGTACAACGGATTTTGAACATTGCACCCAAAAAAATCGTATATGTAAGCTGTAATAGTGCCACTCAAGCAAGAGATCTTGAACTGATGAAAGAAGTTTACAAGGTTGTTAGGGTGCAACCGGTAGATATGTTTCCGCAGACACATCATGTAGAAAATATTGTACTTTTAGAAAAGATATAGGCTATGAACATTTTAAAAGTTGGTTTTATCATTCTACTAGGTATCATTTGTTTTTCTTCCTGTGAGAAAGATGATATATGTGTGGAAGGAGACACCCCCTTATTGATCATTCGATTTTATGACGCTGCCGACACCACCAAATTCAAACCCGTTGCTGGTCTTCGCATTATTGGAACAGGAAAAGACACCCCTGTAAATACTTTTACCGATCGGTCAAGCGACCTAGACTCTATCGGTATTCCTCTACGGGTAGATGATAGTACTACTGGTTTCGCCTTTATTTTGAATTCAGCAAGTGACGATGAGGGCGTGGAAACCGGAAACAGCGATAGGGTAGACTTCAACTATGAAACCAGAGAGGAATTCGAATCAAGAGCCTGTGGGTTTATTGTAAATTATGATCAGTTGACTTTTGGGTTCACCCCAAAAACTGAAAACTGGATCCAAAGAATTGAGATTATAAAACCATCTATTGAGATAGAAGAAACAACCGCAGCCCATGTTAAGATATTTCATTAGTATTTGCTTTGTATTAGGTGCTCTAACAGCATGGTCGCAAGATAAACCGATTGATCTAAAGCCAAAAGATACGGTGATCCACAAGCAAGCCTACGGGCTGCGTTTTGGTATTGACCTGAGCAGGCCTGCTATTTCTTTCTTCGAAGAGGAATATACCGGGTTTGAGATAGTCGGTGATTATAGGCTTACCCAAAAATATTATATAGCAGCCGAATTGGGCACTGAAAAACGTGACCGACAAGAAGACCTATATAACTTTACTACATCAGGAAGTTATATAAAAGTTGGTGTCGATATCAATACGTATGACAATTGGTACGGAGAGTATAATATGATATATATCGGTGGGCGATTTGCTTTTAGTAATTTCACCCAGACCCTGAACAACTACAAGATTTTTGATAGCAACCGCTATTGGAGTCCCAATGATTTTGTTGTGGGTTCTTCGGATGCCCAAGAATTTGGAGGCCGTAACGCATCGTGGATGGAATTTGTTCTAGGGATAAAAACAGAACTGTTCGCCAACATTTATTTAGGGGGAAGTGTCAGGCTCGGCTTTTTATTTAGTGATCCAAAAGACGAACAGTTTCCTGATTTGTTTATTCCTGGTTTCAATAAGGTTACCGATGGTTCACGATTTGGTATTGGGTATAATTTTTCTCTTACCTATTTTATGCCCCTGTACAAAAAAACAAAAAAACCTAAGAAGGTTAAGGAAAATCGTCAGGTTATCGAAGAGCAAAAAAAATAGGTGATTTGGCCTTTTAACTATCAGCGTTTTTCTGAGACTTTGCCTTTTTACTTCCCTCGTACATCACATATTTCACCAAACGTGATTCTAAATGGCTATTGAATACCTTGATTTTTCTTGAGGGTCTTAGGCCCACAAATTTCAAGGCTTCAAGGTTAGAGGTAATAAACCAGGCATCAGTACCTGGGTATTTTTGTTTTAGGGTATCGCCTATTGAGGCATAAAAATCTTCCATATCAAGATTCAACCGTTCACCATAAGGTGGGTTAAAGACCATATGTACACGATTATCAGTGAACTTTTCGGTATCAAAAAAATTCTTTCGCTCAACCGATATATACTCTGAAAGGTTGGCGTTTTCAATATTGTCGATTGATTTTCGAACTGCCGATGGTGCCTTGTCATACCCAACTATCTTATGATTGAATTCGCGTGTTTTATTAAGTGTACTTTCTATTATCTTTTCAAAGAGTTCTTGATCAAAATCATTCCACTTCTCAAAGGCAAACCCTTTGCGATTAATGTTTACGGGAATATTGCAAGCAATCATGGCCGCTTCTGTCAACAGGGTACCACTACCGCACATAGGGTCTATAAAATCACATTGACCGTCCCACCCACTCAATAACAAAAGTCCGGCTGCCAGCACCTCATTGATAGGGGCAATATTGGTTGCCGTTCGGTAGCCTCTTTGGTGCAACGACCGACCAGAACTGTCTAACGAAACATTGCAATGCTCTTTTTGAATATGAATATTGATACGAAGATCGGGGTGCTTTACATCAACATCAGGTCTCTTGCCATCTGTATCTCTAAACTTGTCAACAATCGCATCCTTTACTTTTTGCGAAACATAGAGTGAGTGCGTAAAATTTTCAGAATTTGCCGTGGTATCAATAGAAAAGGTGGTGTCAACGGAGAGGTACTCATTCCAATCCATAGCGTATATTTTTCTATACAGCTCATTTTCGTTGCGCACTGAAAACGAATGAACGGGCTTGATTATCTTTATTGCGGTTCGCAAACAGAGGTTTGCCTTATACATAAACCCCATATCGCCTTCAAAAGAAACGCTACGTACACCTTCAACCACATGTCCGCCACCCAAATTTCTAAGTTCTTTGGCAAGAATTTCTTCAAAACCAAATAAGGTCTTGGCAACCATTTTAAAATTATTGTTCATTTGATCTCGTACTAGTCATACAAAAATACAGTATTTTTATGCGAACATTCGGGTTCAATCAATGAACTCAATTGAATATTTTGGTTCCTAAAATTTCTATCTTAAACACCGTTACTACTCATGACCTATTTGCTGCCCATTCTTGGGGTTTTATTGAGTTTTGTTTTTGTATATGTTGTAAAACCGAAAAGCAAAGAGAATTTCAAGCTTCTTTTAGCTTTTAGCGGGGCCTTTTTACTCTCACTTACCATTTTTGAACTTTTTCCGACGGCCTATGAACATTCAGATACAAAGACCATTGGCGTCTTTATAATGCTTGGTATTCTTTTACAGGTTTTTTTAGAATTCTTTTCGAAAGGTGCCGAGCATGGGCATGTTCACATTAATAGTAAAAAAAACTCATTTCCCTGGTTACTGTTCATTAGCCTTTGTGTTCACTCTTTTCTGGAAGGATTTCCCATTGAAGAACATGACACGATCATCTACGGCATTCTTGTTCATAAAATACCTGTTTCGATAATTATAAGTATATTTTTATTGGGTTCGAAAATAAAATTGGCAAAAGCGGTTTTGTTTATCCTGTTTTTCTCTTTCATGACCCCGTTGGGAAGTTATATTGCGTTCAATTTTGATTTTGCCAGCAAGTACCAGACGCTGATCACAGCATTGGTCATTGGCGTGTTCTTACATATTTCAACCATTATCTTATTTGAAAGCTCTGAAGACCACAAATTCAATCTACGAAAAGTAATCGTGATCGTATTGGGTATTGCAATTGCATATTT
>JAJRSY010000102.1 GCA_024278565.1 Bacteroidota bacterium | reverse complement strand
CCATTATCACGGGAACGGACAGTTTTATATTGTATCGAAATTCTTTGGTGTATTCTTGAAACAAGGCGGTACTTTTTGCGAGGGCAAAGATAGGTTTTCAAATTCAAATTCAAGCTCAAGCTCAAGTTCAAATTCAAGTTCAAACCTAAACTCAAACTTGCCTTTGGTGGGCAATGAATTTAAGTCTCACCTATTGGCGTCTTTAACTGCTCATTGTTCATTGCCAATTGTTCATTGTTCATTGTTCATTGTAAACTGTTCATTGTTCATTGTAAACTGTTCATTGCCAACTGTTCATTGCTCATTGCTTTTTAGCCTCGTTCCAATACAGATCCATCTCGGTGAGGGTCATTTGGTCTAATGGTTTTTTGAGTGCTTTTGCTTTGTTTTCTAGGTATTGAAAACGTTTTATGAATTTTTTATTGGTACGTTCTAGGGCGTTCTCGGGGTTGATTTTTAAAAAACGGGCGTAATTGACCATAGAAAATAGTACATCGCCAAACTCAGCTTCCATTTTGGCTTGGTTGCCTGTTGTTATTTCTTCTTGAAATTCGGCGAGTTCTTCTTCTACCTTTTCCCATACCTGTTCGGGGCGCTCCCAATCGAAGCCCACGCCAGCCACCTTTTCTTGAATACGGTCGGCTTTTACCAGAGCGGGGAGGCCTTTTGGCACTCCTTCCAAGACACTTTTCTTGCCCTCTTTTAGTTTGATATTCTCCCAGTTTCGTTTTACATCCTCTTCATTTTCTACCTTTACATCGCCGTAAATATGTGGGTGGCGGTTGATGAGTTTTTCACAGATCGAGTTACATACATCGGCCATATCAAAATGGTTGGTCTCGCTTCCTATTTTGGCATAAAAGACAATGTGCAGTAGCAGGTCGCCCAGTTCTTTTTTAACCTCTTCAAGGTCATCATCTAAAATGGCATCGCCGAGTTCGTAGGTTTCCTCTATGGTCAAATGCCTTAGGGTTTGCATGGTCTGTTTTTTGTCCCAAGGGCATTGGGTGCGAAGGTCGTTCATGATGGTCAACAGGCGGTCAAAGGCCTTTAGCTGGGTTTGTCTTGAATTCATTTTGGGTGTTTTTGTAAAAATACGAATCGATGGGGTTTTGAACGCCGCAGTGATGACTGTTTTTGATTTTGGCGATGGTTTTACGGTTTGCAATGGTTTACCAGAGCTTCGCTACTGAACGAAAACTTCAAAACGTGTATTTGCGCATAGAACTCGTCTGAGTTTTTCTTTTACGCTACGAACCCTCGGGGTCGTACCTGCCGGCAAGTGGGCTGGTTTTGCACCCTAAGCTGCCTGCCTGACTAGGCAGGTTCTACCATTTTTGAGTACCTTAGCCACGCCCATGCTACTCGAGAAAAGCCTTTATTTCGGCGCAAAAGTCAAAAATACTGCCCGTTCGGCAGGCGGGCTCGGTTTCATACAAAAACTCAAGATGAGTTCACTATACGATGTAGCGCATATAAGCTACTGCCTAATTTTTACTGTTGACCCATAAAACAAAACAGGTACGGCAACGGGGGTTTTGAAATTATTACCGTCTAATGATTAAAATTTCATCATCGGAAAACTCCATCCATGCAAAATCATAAACATGGTGGTATATTTTTCCTTTGCTATTGACATGAAAGTGCGTGATGTACTTAAAATTAAACTTTTTTTTTGCCAGTACTATTCTGTTCAATTTTTTTTGGAAGGTATTTTTTCCCAATAATTCTAACAAGATAGATCTATTTCTGTGTAAAATTCTATCTAAGTATTTGGTGGTTTCATGGGTTGTCCTTCTTAAATGGGTATGGTAATAATTTTTACATTCTAGTGAACAGAAAATTTTATCTTTCCTTCCTTTTAGTGTTTTTTTACATATTTTACATTTCATAATGTTTTAAAGGTAGGTTTTTTATTGGTTTTTAGAATTATTCGATTTTAACGGTTAATAAACGTTTACATCTTACCGTTTCTTTTTTATATGGTTTTTAAGCCTAATATTTGTACCGCAATGCGTACTAAACTTCAAAAATCAATTACGTTAAAACATTTGTTAATCAACAAACGGCAATGTATCGGATTGCAGTTTAATTTTGACAAGGTCATTCAGGCACTAACCAAGGAACTGCCATCACCTAAATGGAGCAGTGAGTTCAATATGCCCTATATTTTAAATACAAAATCAAACCTGAGTGAGATTTTTGATAAATTCAGGGGTGTAGCTTGGATAAATTGCAATTATTTTTTTAAAGATAAAATTCTAAACCATGACAATGATAAAATTGACCTTAGTTGGTTTAGAAGGCGAATTTCAAAAGATGGGCGCAGAGACTTCCCCGAGGAGTATTTAAGTAAGCTAGTGCTTAAAAAGTATGCCAACAGTACCGTAAAGACATACGTTCTTTGTTTTGAAAGGTTTATAGACCACTATAAGAACATTGAATTGATAGACATCAATGAAAACGATATCAGAAACTATCTTCAGCTTTTAATCAAAGAGCAACGTTCGAATTCATATATCAACCAGGCCGTAAACGCAATTAAGTTTTATTATGAAATCGTATTGGGCATGCCAAATCGGTTTTACGATCTAGAAAGACCCAGAAAAGAATTTAAGTTGCCAAAAGTAATTTCTAAAGAAGAAGTTTTGGCGATTATCGAACACACCAATAATATAAAACATAAGTGCATTGTCAGTCTATTGTATTCTGCAGGTTTAAGGAGGAGCGAGTTGTTGAATTTAAAAATAGAGGATGTGGACAGTAAAAGAATGCTATTGAGAATACGATTGGCAAAAGGCAATAAAGACCGTTATTCGGTTCTTAACAAAAGTGTTCTATGTGATTTGAGAAATTATTACAAGCGCTATAGGCCCAAGAGTCATTTGTTTGAAATGCCATTACGAACAATAGATTAAGCTCCTCTACTATTTTAAAAATCGTAGTTCAAGCGGCAAAAAAGGCAAATATAACGCAACATGTTACCCCGCATATGCTCAGGCATAGTTTTGCGACGCATTTGTTGGAGAACGGGACTGATTTAAGACATATTCAGCTATTAATGGGCCACAGTTCTACAAAAACCACAGAGATATACACTCATGTGGCGATAAGCAGTTTTACAGGTTTGAAAGATTTATTAAACTAGCATCATATAATGGATATATAGTTACTGGTAACTATATTTCTTATATTTGGTGTATATAGTTACTGGTAACTATATACCTACGTTGCCATTAATAGCTCGAAAAATATATTCGAGCGGGATAAAAGCAAAAAATAAATTGATTTCTGAGCAATATTTCGCAAATGGACTTCACTCAATTCTAATTATTGCGGAATGGACTTTTGAGCAAGTT
>JAJRSY010000101.1 GCA_024278565.1 Bacteroidota bacterium | reverse complement strand
AATTGGAACTTGGTTAGGGGCGACCCCGGAAATCTTGCTGCAGACCAATAACCGGCAATTGACCACAATGTCTCTTGCAGCTACCCAAGAGCATATTGGAACCGATAAGATTGTTTGGAAGAAGAAAGAATTGCGAGAGCAGCAACTTGTTACAGCATATATTGCCCATGTATTGAGTGACAAGGTTTCTGACCTGAAAATATCGGACAGGGAATCGGTTCGCGCAGGCAATCTGTGGCATTTGCGAACCAAACTGACAGGTACATTGAATGAAGGGGTTCTTTTTGATATTATAAAGGCATTACACCCTACGCCCGCAGTTTGCGGGCTTCCGATGAGAACAGCAAAAAGTTTTATTTTAGAAAATGAAGGTTACCACAGAGCGTATTATACGGGGTATTTGGGTGAGCTGAATTTTACGTCTGAAAAGAGAAGGTCGTCAAGAAGAAGTAATCAAGAAAATCAAGTCTACAAAGCTATAAGCACGAACACCACACTTTTTGTCAACCTTCGTTGTATGCAACTGGTTGAAAATAAGACCCGAATTTATGTTGGGGGAGGGGTGACCCTAGACTCTGATCCTGAGAAAGAATGGCAAGAAACCGTGGCAAAATGCCAAACAATGTTACGGGTTTTGGGCAATAGATAGTTTTTGTTCACACCGTTGGGTTTAGAAACCGCTGCGTCGTATTTTTGTGTAATGAAGTACTCAAGCATTCCTTTGGCTCAATTGGTGGTACTGCACTGTAAGGCAAAGGGTATTGTAAATATTGTAATCTCACCAGGTTCGCGTAACGCACCGTTGATTTTGGGCTTTACCGAAGATTCATTTTTTAAATGTTTCAGCATTGTAGATGAACGATGTGCTGCTTTTTTTGCCTTGGGCATTGCCCAACAGTTAAAAGAACCCGTGGCAGTTGTTTGTACCTCGGGCAGTGCGTTGTTGAATTATTACCCAGCAATTGCAGAGGCTTTTTATAGTACTATTCCATTAGTGGTCATTTCTGCAGATCGACCAAGCTATAAGATTGATATAGGAGACGGACAGACCATTCGACAAGATAACGTATTTCAAAGGCATATTGGCTATTCGGCAAACCTTGAACAAGATGTGTCACATGCCACCGATAGGGTTGAAAAATACGCTCCTTATTTGATTGGCAGTAGCATTGAGGCCACACAGAAAAAAATAGAAGATTACAATAATGACGAACTGCATAAGGCAATTGACACGGCCTTGATCCTTGGTTTGCCCGTTCACATCAACACACCATTCGAAGAACCTTTGTATGATAGTGTTGATGAGGTTATGGTTTTTCCTGAGATAAGTGATGTAGCTGAGAATGAGTGCCTTAATCTGGAAGATATTGGCGATTTTGCAGCTATTTGGAATGCTTCGGATAAAAAAATGGTACTGGTCGGTGTAAACGATCCAAATGCGGTGGAGCAGGAATTTTTGGATGTTCTGGCGAACGACCCCTCGGTTATCGTGTTTACAGAAACAACATCAAACCTGCACCACCCTAATTTTTTTGCGAGTATTGATAGTATTGTCGCCCCCATTGAAAAATGCAAAGAAAAAGATGAACTGTTCTTAAAATTGCAATCTGATGTACTGCTCACTTTTGGTGGGTTGATTGTTTCAAAGAAAATAAAGGCATTTTTACGCCAATACCAACCCAAGCACCATTGGCATATAGACAAGTTGACCGCAAACAACACTTTTTTTTCGCTATCGCACCATTTTAAGACAGATGTAAACCGATTTTTCGAAAAATTCAAAGAGCGTATACATAATGTTGAAAGTGGGTATTTTGATTTTTGGAATTTGATCAAGTTGAAAATTGAACTTAAAAGAACAGAATACATTGATAAAATTGATCTCTCTGACATGTTGGCTTTTAGTCATATCAGTAATAACATTCCATCGCATTATCAATTACAACTAGCAAACAGTTCGGCGGTGAGATACGCACAGCTATTCGATTTGAACAGTTCGATAAAGGTTTTTTGCAATAGGGGCACTAGTGGTATCGATGGTAGCACCTCTACTGCCATTGGGGCATCGATTTATAGCAAAAACCCTACCCTGCTCATAACAGGCGATTTGAGTTTTTTGTACGATAGCAATGGTCTTTGGAACAATTATATTCGGTCAGATTTTAGAATTATCGTAATCAACAACCAAGGAGGGGGTATTTTCAGAATATTGCCAGAAATGGAGGATTCTTCTAATTTCGAGCGATTTTTTGAAACAAAACATGATTTCAGTGTAAGGGAATTCTGTAAATTGTATAATTTCAATTATTTATTTTCTGATTCAGAAGAAAGCCTAAAGACCGCCACCTCTGTTTTTTACGAACCTTCCGAACGACCTGTGTTATTTGAGGTTTTAACACCAAGATTAATGAATGATAAAATTTTGCTCGGTTATTTCGATTTTATATCTTCGGTTCTTATTAACCATTAATATATCGAACACTAACTATTATGAGTAAAAGAGACGATTTAATCGAAAAGTATGTAAAGGACATTAATGAAAAATTTGGAACAAAACCAGATATGGCCCTTTTGACGAAAGTTACTATCGGTCTAGGACCATCAATCTATAATTTAGATGCTTCCAAAGTATCTGGTGCGGATGAAAAGGAATTGGAAACGGTAAAGAACAACTACCTGATTAAAAAATTGGGTATGAGCGATAGTCCGAAGTTGATGGAGGGCGTTAAGAAAGTAATGGATACATATGGAGCTTCGAATAAAAATAAGCATAGAGCTGTTGTGTATTATATGTTGTGCAAGCATTTTAGTAAAGAGTCGGTTTACTAGACTTGGAAGGTTTTAGAAATAACTCCTAAAAAAAACCGTCACCAATTGGTGGACGGTTTTTTTTAGCACTGATTTTTTAAGTGTATTTTTGCATTATGATAGCAATAGGAGAGTTTAACACCCTTGAAATACTAAGACATACCAGCGTAGGCCTTTTTTTGGGCGACGAAGAAGACAACGATGTGCTTTTGCCCAATAAATACGTTCCTGAAAGTTATGAAATAGGTGAAAAATTGACAGTTTTTTGTTATTTAGACTATGATGAACGCCCAATAGCAACAAATCTTGAACCTGATATTATCGTTAATGAGTTTCAGCTACTAAAAGTAATAGAGGTAAACCAATTTGGTGCGTTTTTAGACTGGGGGTTAGAGAAACACCTTCTTGTTCCCTTTCGAGAACAAAGAAGTAAAATGCAAGAAGGGCAATGGTATGTGGTCTTCTGTTATTTAGATGAAAAGAGCGATCGTTTGGTCGCTTCCAACAAGTTGGATAAGTTTTTGAGCAACGAAGAACTATCTGTTCGGGTCAGGGAAGAAGTAGAATTGGTCGTTACCAGACAAACCGACCTAGGGTGGGAAGTAATCATAAATAATCAACACAAGGGGTTGGTCTACTTTAATGAGGTTTTTAAAGAAATAGCCGTAGGTGATAGGGTAGCGGGATGTATTAAAATGATTAGGCCAGATCATAAAATAGATGTTTCGTTACAACCCTTGGGTGAGAAAATTCTTGAACCAGCTGCGAATAAAATTTATGAAACATTGCAGGCAGAGGGTGGTTTTTTGCCCTTGCATGACAAATCAGATCCAGAAGCCATAAAAGAAGAATTGCAAATGAGCAAGAAAACTTTTAAAAAAGGCATAGGTACATTGTACAAGAACCGAAAGATTAAGATTGAAAAAGATGGTATTCATTTAATTCCTCATTGAGGGTTTAACATCTTCGGGTTGATTTCCCCGTATTCTATGATTAAAACAAGAAGGAAATGTCTAAGTTATTAACAAATTTCATGCTACGTATTTCATAAAATCTACATATGGTGTTTTTCTTTCTACCACAGCAAAGATTCTTGCTAAGATTTTGTT
>JAJRSY010000100.1 GCA_024278565.1 Bacteroidota bacterium | reverse complement strand
CTATCTTTTTTCGATATTGTACGAATGCACTTTTTGTAAAAGATCGTGACCCTATAACATTACAACCGTTGCGCAGCTGATCTACAAAGTTATCGATCTCTATCGCTAGACTTTTGCTCAGAAGGTTCATCATAAAGAGTAGTGTTGTGGAAAATGACTGTTTTCTTGTTCTTGTAAAATCCATTTTATTTTCTTTAAAGGCCTCTTGAAGAGAATTACTAAAAATTTCTTTCCGAAGCATTTCTAAAATAGAACAGATGTTTTTTTTGAATCATAATAACGGATTGAGCATCACTTAAATAGACGAAAAATACATCTCACAAACAAATATAAATAACTGATAATCATATTATTATAACCTTAACTTAATGACATTGGGGGCAAGCCTGCCTGCCGGACAGGCAGGCCCACGAGGCATGAAAAAGGAAAATACCCCCGCCTGCCGGACGGGTAGGTTTTGCATTTCGATGCAAGCGTCGGAGTATTAAAACCCACTGGTGGGAATAAAACAAAAGCCCCGATAGTTCTATCGGGGCTTTTAGCTCTAAGTTGGTTAAGTCTGGTCTGCGACTATAAAGATGCGGTTATTCGTCACCAAAAAAAATTAATAGTTGTCAAGTGTTGTTTTTTGTATGCCAAAGATTGCTATAATGTGGTGTGAAATTTTTCAAGCTCTGGCACTATTGATTTTCTGTTTAGTTAATGATTTTGGAACACCGTTTTGTGAATTTCCATTCCAGTCTCAAACCATAGCTTCTTGCACATGTAATTTCGTATTTTTGTAGTATACTATTTAACAGCTATGAAAAAAGTAGTGGTCGGTCTTTCGGGCGGAGTTGATTCAAGTGTTGCCGCATACCTCTTGAAAAAGCAGGGGTATGAGGTGATCGGGCTATTTATGAAAAATTGGCACGATGACGCTGTGACCATTTCTGAAGAGTGCCCTTGGTTAGAAGACAGCAATGATGCTTTGATCGTTGCCGAAAAGTTAGGAATTCCGTTTCAGACGGTAGACCTGAGTGTTGAATACAAAGAGCGTATCGTAGATTATATGTTCAGGGAATATGAAAGAGGGCGAACCCCCAACCCTGATGTACTATGCAACCGTGAGATCAAGTTTGATGTTTTTATGAAAATTGCCCTAGAGTTGGGTGCTGATTTTGTAGCCACTGGGCACTATTGCAGAAAGGGTATATTGAAAAATAAAGACGGTACCGAAACCTATCGCCTTTTGGCAGGCGTTGACGACAATAAAGACCAATCTTATTTTTTATGCCAGCTCTCTCAAGAACAATTATCAAAAACTCTTTTTCCTATCGGGGAATTGACCAAACCCGAAGTCCGTAAAATAGCTGGCGAACAGAATTTGGTTACGGCCGATAAGAAAGATTCGCAAGGACTATGTTTTATAGGCAAGGTACGCCTGCCCGATTTTCTACAGCAAAAACTCAAACCAAAAAAAGGCGTTATCGTTACTATTCCTGCGGATGCTTCACACTATAATGGTTCAGCACCAAAATTCGTTACCAGCGAAGAAAAGTTGGCCTATGCGTCTAAAAAGCCAGTGTATAGTAAAGCGGATGGTAAGATCGTGGGCGAACACCAAGGAGCGCACTATTTTACCAAAGGTCAGCGAAAAGGGTTGGATGTTGGGGGCACCAAAGAGCCCCTATATGTTATCGACACCGATGTTGATGAGAATGTTATTTACACGGGTCAGGGCAAAAATCACCCAGGGCTTTACCGCAGTACCTTGTTCGTTACGAATGATGAACTGCATTGGATGCGAACCGATCTAGCCTTGAAAGAAGATGAAACCCTTGAAGTACTGGCGCGCATTCGGTACCGCCAATCGCTGCAAAAAGCGACCTTGTACAAAACAGGGAACGGACTCTATGTTGATTTCGAAGAAAAACAATCTGCTATGACCGAAGGACAATTTGTTGCTTGGTATGTAGGTGATGAGTTATTGGGTTCAGGAGTGATTTCTTAAAATAAAGAAGGTCTAACAGCAGTACATTAATAGAGCATGCAAAACAAGATCACACAGCTTTTCGGTATAGAATACCCCATAGTTCAAGCAGGAATGGTATGGGCTAGTGGGTGGCGATTGGCATCAGCAGTTTCCAACGCAGGTGGCTTGGGTCTATTGGGTGCAGGCAGTATGTATCCTGAAATACTTCGTGAGCATATTCAAAAGTGCCAACAGGCCACTAATAAACCTTTTGGTGTGAATCTGCCAATGCTTTATCCTGATTTGGATAAACACATAGAGATCATTGTTGATATGGGTGTCAAAATTGTATTTACATCCGCAGGAAACCCGAAAACATGGACCGCCTATTTAAAAGAAAAGGGAATCACCGTTGTGCATGTGGTCAGTAGTGTAAAATTTGCCTTGAAAGCCCAAGATGCCGGTGTCGATGCCATAGTGGCCGAAGGCTTTGAAGCTGGTGGCCATAATGGTAGAGACGAGACAACCACCCTTACTTTGATACCGGCCGTTCATGAAAAAGTAGATATTCCCTTGATCGCCGCTGGGGGTATAGCTACCGGTAGGGCAATGCTAGCCGTTATGGTTTTGGGTGCTGATGGGGTTCAGGTGGGCAGCAGGTTTGTGGCCAGCAGCGAGGCGTCATCGCACCAAGCGTTCAAAGAAAAAGTGGTGGATGCCAAGGAAGGTGATACGCATTTGACCCTAAAAGAACTGACACCGGTCCGTTTGATAAAGAACAAGTTCTACAATGATGTACAGCAAGCCTATAAAGATGGGGCATCGGTAGATCAGTTAAAAGACCTTTTGGGCCGTGCCCGTGCCAAAAAAGGAATGTTCGAAGGTGATATGGATGAGGGCGAACTTGAAATCGGACAGGTCTCCGCATTGATCCACGATATAAAACCTGCTGCCCAAATCGTGGTCGATATGATGCAGGAATTTGAGGATGGGAAGGACAGAATAACCAGATTGAAATAATTTTTTCACAAATCCATTTCCACAAGAGTTTTGTTTGCACCCTCAAACCGTATTTATGAAAATTTTTTATTCGTCTTTGCTGACTGTGTTTTTATTGCCCATAAAAAATAAGACAGCTCCAATAACCACTAATCCTATTTTAATGGTCCAGGCAACTGTATCGCCCCAGCTATAGATCCAGAATAAAATATTTGGCACCCTATCTAGAAAATTTAAGATAATGGCCAATATTCCTGCTATGGCCATGTACAATCCAACTTTTGACATAATAATACTGTTTAGTTATTAATTCAGTACAAAAATGTGGTTATTGGCATAAATGAAGTACGCCATAAACCATAAAAATCGCTTCACGGTTTTCAGGGGTATTACAATGTTTGGCTGAGATGTAAAGTAGGTGGTTTGCCGTAACTATTTTTTCGTGTACGGATTTCAAAACAGTCTCTAAGTCTAGAATTGAATTTCAGTTGCCGTCTTGATTAGGTTAGAACTTCCCTTGGCTATCATTCGTGTTTTATCGGCGTTCCAGATTTCACAATGGGTGTTTACGATTTGGTTTCCGTTTTTTACGATTGATGTAATGGCGATTATGGTATCACCAACCTTGGCAGTGGAAAAATAATCTACTGCAAGGTTTACCGTGGTATAAGCATGTGTTTTTCCAAGGGAAAAAACGGCCGCACCCACGGCATCGTCAATAATTGCCGCCGTAGTGCCCCCGTGTAGAATACCCATGGGGTTGGTCATTTCTTCACGAACAACATAAGAGAACTCCAATTCACCCGGACTAATACTAATCAGGGTGGGGTTCAACCAACGCATTAAGGGCGATGGTGATTTTGAAGAATCTTTTTCAAGTACAGATTTAAGATGGGCAAGTGATTTGTTCATGGGTTTGTTCTTTTAATATTGCAATACAGTATTGTCCGGCTAAACCTGCCTGCCAGCAGGTTGTAACTATTTGAAAATCAATAATACTACTAACTGACTTCTTAGCTATCCCTCAAGTTTTATAAAGTTCCAAAAGCAAGGTGTCAAGTTTCGATTCAAAATTAATGTTAATGATTATATGTATTGCCAAAACTTTAAAAAAAGTTTACTGTACAACAATAATTGCAATACTATGAAAAAGTAGTTCATATAGTCGAAAAGCTTAAGCCATTTTAGCCCCAAACTTTATCTTTCCCTTTGTTTTCTTTCGCCAGTAAATAATGAGAATGTGCATTTTTAATACAAGAAAGTCAGTGATTTAATGTGGGGCAAAAACATTGTTTTCTCAAAAGAACCGTACTACCTATTTGATAAAATCGACTTAGTTTGGGTGTACGACAAATTTCCCTTTCTGTTCAATAGAAGGCCATTTTACCGGACTGTCCTCCCCCGACCCCTCCAGAGGGAGGGGGGCAGATCCTGCAAAAGCCGGGGGTTCATAGGTGTCGAGAAATGGCTCCCTTCCTTCGGGGAGAGTTAGCCTGCCTGCCGGACAGGCAGGGGCGGGGACGGCTCCAAAGTGAAACTGTCCAGATCTGTTCGGTTTAGGGAAATTTGTCGTGCACCCCTTAGTTTTTTGGTGTTCTGCATATGCTATGTTTTACTATATTTGGAGGAGCAATTCAAATTGTCGATTTTCATGAAATTAAAATTAGTGTTATTCGTAACCGGTCTGGTATTTTTAAGCTCGGTTGTTTCTACATTCGGTCAAGAAACAAACCCCTTAGAGGGTCGATGGAACCTGACCATTACCGAAGAAGGAAAAGAAGTGCCCTCTTGGTTAGAGATCAGGCATTCGGGCCATAGCACTCTTGTTGGTCGCTTTTGTTATAAATTCGGAAGTGCCCGGCCCGTAAGCGAAATTAAAGTAACTGACGGAAAATTCAGTTTCGCCATACCCAGACAATGGGAACCAGAAGGCGAAAATATGCAATTTGAAGGTATGTTGGAGGGTAAAAAGTTAAAAGGAACCATGGTGTACACCGACGGAAAAACGCATCAATGGGTGGCCTCTCGTACCCCAGAACTCACTTTTACCGACAACCCTGTTTGGGGTAAAGAGAAGTTGATCTTCAACGGAAAAGACATGAGCGGTTGGTCTGCCTTGGGTGAGAACCAATGGGTGGTCGAAGACGGTATTTTAAAAAGCCCCGAGTCGGGTTCGAATTTAGTGAGTGATGAAAAATTCACTGATTTTAAACTGCATGTTGAATTTAAGTACCCTGAAGGAAGCAATAGCGGAATTTATTTACGAGGTCGCTATGAGGTTCAGATTGCCGATAACATCGGCCTTGAACCTTCAGATGTATATTTTGGTGGGGTGTACGGTTACCTTGCCCCCAATGAAAATGTGGCGAAGGCTGCAGGAGAATGGCAATCGTTTGATATAACCTTGATCGGTAGAAGAGTGACCATCGTGGCCAATGGCAAGACTATAATCAGCAATCAGACCATACCGGGAATGACAGGTGGCGCGTTAGACAATAAGGAAGATACCCCAGGTCCTATTTTATTTCAAGGCGACCACGGTGCGATTGAGTTTCGCAATATTGTGATTACGCCTATTTCGAAATGAAATAGTGATGATCTTTAGAAAATTGGACTAGGACTTTTCATAGGATCTATTGTTGTACTCTGTTACCCTATACCACCAAATTTAATTCCTGCTAATTCTGACATCTCTTTTTTCCAAGTGGTTATGTCATTGGCATTGAATTTATTCAGATGATTATGTCCGCAGGCTCTTGCCGTTACTTTCATTAGTTCTGTTGAGGCATTAAGGAAATTCCCAATTATCAACAGCTATTTGTAATAACCACCCTTCTGGTATTAAACCGTCAAAAAAAGGAATCATATTCTCATTTTTATATTCTTTTTCCCGCAAAGGCGGAGTCTTACTTACTTCTCCATATTTTGGGCTTGCTAAATATGATTTATCGTATTGAAAATGACATCCTTCTTTATCTTATCTTCCCAAATTATTCCTGCCAGTATCTTTTTTTTATTTCAACTTGAAAAACCACCTCCTTTGGGGGTGGTCATGCCCGCCTGCCGGACGGGCAGGTTCTTTTGGCTTTGCCTGAACCCGCAATTTGATTTAGGTTTTTTTTTTATTTTTTTCGCAATCAATTGTTTGATCGAATTTAGCACTTGCCATCACCGACCCCTATGGGGGCAGCCTTAAAAGCCACCTTCTAAGAGGGTAGATTTTTACTTTAAACAGAGTACCGCAATAAAAAACAAATTACATGCACTCCAAACCAGAGGTTATAAGAGAAGTAAAATGATAAGTTCATTAAAACGACAACTTAAAGGTGTTCAAAGATATCGTCAAGTTTGTCCTTTGCGAATTCTGTCCAAAAAACGGTCAGCTCCATTTTTTGATTTCTTCTTTCAAATCCCTTGCG
>JAJRSY010000099.1 GCA_024278565.1 Bacteroidota bacterium | reverse complement strand
GATGAGTATAGCTACCGCCTAAATAGGTCGATTCACAAGCAAACTATATTTGACAACCTAATTAATAGAATGATAAATACTCAACACATAGGTTATCAGGAAATTAAGATAAGAAGCTAACTTGACACCTCTATAAATCTATATCTTGCCAGTATCATTTTTCCCCTAACTTTGATCGGGGAATAAAAAAAATGATCGAAACTTCGAGATCTATTGATCCCCCTCACTTTTCACAACACACTTTTCTTCAATGACAGGCCCTCGTAGAACGACAAAGGGAAATTTCCCCCATCCGTTGACCGACATACTTTTCTTGGTCATATCAGTGGTAATCAGCGGTGCGGACGACCGGGAGACGGTAGTCCTTTTCGGGGAGAACCAATTGGAATGGCTTAAAAAGTATGGTAGGTTTAAAAAATGGCGTGTCTTGTTGCGATACCCTTAAAAGGGTGCTCTCGACTCTTTGGCCCACAGTGTTTCAACGATTGTTTCATGGATTGGACGAACAGCATTTGTGAACTGGCGCAGGGCGAGGTTGTTGCCATAGACGGAATGGACTACCTCCATTGGACACTTGATGTATTGTTCAGGGAGGGTGTTTCAAGAAAGAGAAAGGGCAATGCAGCAGAAAATTTCAATATCATACTCAAAGTCGCATTGGGCATGATAGTGAAGGAAACTATCCTGAAAAAAAGCAAGAAAAACAAAAGAATGCTAGCAGCCTGCGATTATAGGTACAGAGAAAAAATAATGGGATTAAGTTAAATGCTTTTGCCCTGCCTCATGTCCCTTTCGATAACGATCAAGTGGAAAGAGATCTCAGGACGATCAAGGTCAAGCAGAAAGTGTCCGGCTGTCACAGGTCCATGCCCGATACTTTGCCACCATAAGGGGGCACATCTCCACGCTCAATAAAAACAGGGAAAAGGTGCTCGATAATATCCAAAGGGCATTTCTTGAAAATCCTTATATGCCACCAATCTAACAGCTGAACAGTTACTTGTTTTTTAATCATTAGAATTCCCCGATGCTCTGCATCGGAGGTATTAGAGGAAAGTTTGAAAACGGATGGTTTTCATAAAACTAAAAATAAGTTTTCTTCCGCTTGATACCCCGACGGCTCTGCCTCGGGGTAGTTCATTAGATAGAAAGCAGACACTCCTTTCTATTTCAAAATACGCTGTAGCCGATGCATATTTTTCAAAATATGGCTTTGTGCCCAACCTATGTGATAATGGATTTGAAGTTATAAGTAGACTTCGAGATGATGCAGATTTGAAGTATCTATATAAAGGAGTTGCCAGCACCTCTCAAGGAAGGCCCAAAAAGTACGATGGCAAAGTAAAATATACAGATCTTAAAGAAACACATGTAACGTTAATAGAACAAAATGCAAAAAACAAAGTATACCAGGTTCTAGTATTTTCAAAAGCATTAAAAAGGGAAATCAACCTTGTTATGGTTTACACCAACAAAAACGGTAAATGGACACATAAACTATATTTCTCCACAAACCTGAAATTATCAGCACAAATGATTTTGAAATATTACCGAACAAGATTTCAAATTGAGTTTACTTTTAGAGATGCAAAACAACATACAGGACTTAATCATTGTCGGGCAAGAAATGAAACAAAACTCAATACCCATTTCAATATGGCACTTACAGCAATCAATATAGCTAAGGTTACCCACTGGATGCCTGTTGAGAAAAAGAAAAGAGAAGCATTCTCAATGGCAGAAGTTAAAACAGTATACCACAATGAGTTACTGCTCAAAAGGTTTTTTAGCGTGTTCGGGATTTCACCGAACTTGACTAAAAATAAAGAAAAGATTAATCAATTAAGGTATTACGGCGCTAACGCTGCCTGAAAACTTAACGGAGTATTGTAAATAGAACAACCTCTAAAAGAAATTCGTAAACAAAAGAAATGAAATAGATCTAATTTAAAGGTAAATGACCCTACGGTTTCAAAACCAAAACCGACGCCGCCTTTTCAATGATCTCTTCCTTGTTCATCATCATCTTACGAAACTCGCCATTGATAAACATTTCTGCCTGATCTTTATAATGCTTGCTAAAAGGGTTTCCCGATTGCCCTGTTGGCAGAATACCGATGCTGTTTTCTATATCTGAAAAATCAACGACCCTTCTTGTAGATGGCCCAGAACCTACTTTATAAAACCCACTTTCATTATAACCAAAACTCATATTATTGATTACTTCCCTTGTACCGTTAACGGAATAGGGGCCCACGTTAAAAAAGGAGCGCAAAGCAGCTACCCGGCCAATGGGGTGCTCATGCTCCAAAGTGTGCACCTTGCCCCAGGTCCATTTTGACCAATCGGGGCCAAAATCCTTTTCCAAAGATACCAAGGCCTCTAAAAGAGCGGTTTGAACGATATCACTGTTTGTTTCCACCTTGTCTTCTGTCTTGATATTATCTGACCATACCGAACCGGTACTGGCCGCCATGGGTGCGATCAACCTTCTATGGAAGGTGGTACTTAAAAACTGCCCGAACATCTTTTCACCCAATTCGTCGGCAAAGGTGTTCTTTAGAAAAAAGTAGACCCATCTATGAAAAATGGTAGCCTCTATGCTTTTCTTCGGGTAATCTCCCTGCCAATCATTGAGCTGATCCAAAATCTTCAAATGATCAATACTGAGTTCTTTGACATCTAAATGATTCATTAAATCGGTAACAACAGAAGGGTTTACCGAAGAGGTAACATCGGTGATCATTTCAGCAACTTCCTCTCGGCTCCAATCACTTTTTGAATCCAGGAGCTGTACGAT